>NZ_JBWKMK010000018.1:0-1331 GCF_056431365.1 Acinetobacter seohaensis | reverse complement strand
CTCCAACAGTACAGCTTCCAATATCAAACTGGATACCTTGCTGTCTTAAGCTCTCGATCTGAGGGATATTTTCTAAAGGTTTGATATAAACACTGAATAACCAAATGATGCCAAGCATCAGAATGGCGAAAATGCCTAAAATGATGGTGATGATTTTCCATGAAAATTGATCACTGGTTGATTCAATCGAGTTTTTTAAATGTCCAAGTGCCTTAGCGGTCTTGATAAGCTCTGCTGTACCCTCCTGTAAGCCCGTATTTAGCGATTTTGATACAGTGCTATGGGTTTGCCCTGCGATGACCTTCTGAATGCGTTCTTCGGTGATTTGAAGCTCTTTAACAGCCTGATTGACTAGGTTCTGCTGTTGTTCTGCAACTGCCATCAGTGCATATAACTTTTTTTCCTCAGGTGTNTAAGTCTAGTCGCTCAAGCTCTTTATAGGCTGTACGTGACTGTTGCAAGGCTTCCCTGATTTCAGGATCTTTGGCTTGGCTTGGTAATAGTTTCTTTTCGGGTTCTTTGTCTATGCCTTGCTCTTTATAGCTTCGCATATCAATACGGCTGTCAATTTGGTGTTTTTCTAAATGGCTGTTGCATAAATCCGCCCACCTTTGGCGTAGGTCTTTAATATCAGTTTTTCGTTCCTGGTAACTCTTACCGGTATTGTCTTTTTTAGCTCCGCCACGTTCAGGATTTTTGCTGTTATAGCGTTTGAAATATTGCTCTGGATCTCGTTCGATTCCATCTTGCAGACGTTCATTAAACATGAGATGCACGTGGGGCTGATCGTTGCCGTCCATTGCTTTAGGGTTATGAATCGCAAACTGATATGGATATTTTGAACCGATCTCGGACTGAATGAAGTCCTCAACCAGTTCTAGACGTTGCTCGGCATTCATCTCTCTAGGCAGGGCAATTTCATATTCTCGATAGGTACTGCCATTTTTGCGCTCGTAAAGGTCGGCTGCCTCCCAAAAGGTAATGGGATTATGTTCAGCCCATTTCGGCATATTCCCATAGGCACTATGTTCAAGGTCAGTTTCTGCCTGTTCCTGTTTCAGCTTCTTTTCTTCATCCCGATCAATATATTCGGCATGCGGTGCTGCTTTTCCTGCTTTACCAACTTTGACACTCAATCGAGCAATTGCCATTAGGTCTTATCCTGTTCCTTTTTTCGGTTACGTTCTTTCTTAAATGCTCTTTGATCAAGTATCGAAGCCCACATCATAATGATGATAATTAGCGGTGCTGCGATCACGCCAAAAGTAATATCTTTGATTTTTCCCAGTACCTGTTTTAGTTGCATGCTGTTGCTCCTAGCTTTGGTACTT
>NZ_JBWKMK010000017.1:0-502 GCF_056431365.1 Acinetobacter seohaensis | reverse complement strand
TAGCTGTTTCAACACTTTTACTTTCTGCATGTAGTACATCACAACCTATGTGGAGAAAAGCAGGAATTACTCCACACGATGTTAATAATGCTTTAGCAAAATGTCGCTATGACGTAGGTTTAGCTAAAGTAAATCAAAATGAAAAAGCTGAAATGATACAAGATTGCATGATGGCACAAGGTTTCAGATATACATATTAANGCTGCCTATAGAGATTAAAGAAGTAGTTCAAAGTGAGTATATAGATACCTGCCAACGCATATCTGAAGATGAAGAAATGCAAGTTAAAAATCCTAAAATCACTTTCTATAAAGGATTTTTGGTAAATGTAGATTTTAATGGCGATGGACTAAAAGATTACATTATCCGATCTTCAGCAGTTACCTGTGAAGGTGCTTACTCAATATTCACTGGAAGCAGTGATGGCTTTATAGATATTTACTTTCAAAATAAGGAAGGTAAATATGATCATGTTCTTAACTATTGGTTAGGAGGTGAAGGA
>NZ_JBWKMK010000016.1:0-135895 GCF_056431365.1 Acinetobacter seohaensis | reverse complement strand
CAACAATACAAAAAATTTCTGTAAAATCGTACATGGTAGTTAGAGCCTTTGGGTTGTGTCGTAACTTTCTAAATGGCTCTAACTACCTTTTTTTCAAGGGCTTTTCTTATCCGTAATTCGGGTTAAATACTTACGAACATACGCAACACACGCTTTTAAATCTTGTGCCCGAAAATCAGAGCGTGGTAGAAACTCCACAATCTGTCAATGCACACTTACAAACAGCGATTTCGACACATAACCTCGTCTATGCAGATTTACGCTGGGTAAACTGGTCTGACTTTAGCATTCAACTGCCACAATTTAATGCGGTCATTGCTGCCTATGCACCGTATGTACCCGAAATTTCAGGTTATCAACTGATTTCCTACCCTAAAGACCAATGGTCGGCAAAAATAGGCTGGGCGCACCGTTGGACACCCACATGGGTCAGTTTTATTGAAAGCTCATGGGACTCTGGGACTGGCAATACTGTGTCTACACTCAACCCTTCAGATGGCTTTTCAAGTTTTGGAACAGGCGTGGTATATCGTGTAAATCAAAAAAATGAGATTACATTTGGCGCACATTATTTAAAGTTTAGAAAAGCCAAAATCAATACCAATACTGACAGTGCTGTGTCTTTTGCCTCGCTGGCAACGTCCAATAATAACAATGCCCTTGTTTATGGTTTACGTCTTGCCCATCGTTTTTAATATACACGTAAACCTACACAAATAAAAAACGAGCCGAAGCTCGTTTTTTGGTTTAGCTCAAGCTAATAGATATTACCAGTGGTAACTTACACCAAGTTTAGCAACTGGCATCCACTGATGCTTATCATCTGTACGGATTTTTTCTTCATCAGTAGCAATGTTATCTACAAGTGAACCACGTGTAGCATTATCTGGAGCTCCACCACTTACTAGCGTTAAGTTAGCTTCTGGGTTACCGGTGTAATATGCACCAACTTCACCAAACACACCCCAGTTATTGTTAATCTTTGGTGCAAAACCTAGACCTAAATACGGCGCAATGTCATTTTTATAACTCATTTTACCATTGATATGAGCTCCATCTGTACCCGCTGTAAAATCAGTATGGTTTACTGAGAAACCTTCTCCAGGCTTAACACGGCGGTCAAGGTCATATTCATTATCTACATAACCAACACCAGCAGCGACATAAACACCTTGAGCCCACTTACTTGGACTAGTACCCCACGGACGAATCTCAGCATTTAAATAGGTCAGATTATTGTCCATATCCATATCATACTTTGAGCCATTGACCGATAAATCATCCGACCAAGAAATATCGCCACCGTTATAACCCAGCGCTAAACCCACATACGGGTTTGCAGTCCAAAGCAATGCACCGCCATAACCTGTTGTTCCTACTTCAGCACGTACACCTGTTGGAATTAATTGGTTACGATCAAACGCATAGCCATCTTTTACCACAGCTGTATCTGCCATTGCAGAACCTGCAACTGCTGCCAATACCGAAGCGGCTAAAATTGTATGTAAAGTTTTCATTGTGTTTCTCCTCAAACTAAAACTTTTTGAATTTTCATTCGTTTTGTCATGAGAAAACTATAGAGCATGTTGCGGTCAGCTTTTATGCAAAATTTACCCCGTTTTTGTTATTTTTTGATACAAATTTATTCTTATTGTTTATTGCAAAAGCATTTATTTTCAAAACTTCAACAATTTAGCGCGCAACTTAACTTGTTTATCTTACTAAGGATAAATTCCAATCTGTTCCAATTTTTATCTATTCCTCACTCAATATAGTGTAAAATCTTTGGAAAATTTTTTTCTGGTAAGAACATCGATGTCTCAGCTTTCAACAATCATTGAACAAGCATTTGAAGACCGCGCTAATTTCAGCGCTGCAGATTGTCCCTCTGAAATTCGTCAGGCAGTTGAACAAGCAATTGCAGGTTTAGATAACGGCACATTACGCGTTGCTGAAAAAATTAATGGTGAGTGGATCGTTCACCAATGGTTAAAAAAGGCAGTTTTGTTATCTTTTAAACTCAATGATAACAAGCCAATTGAATCTTGCGATTTGCGTTTCTACGACAAAGTAGACACGAAATTTACAGGTTGGACTGACGAGCAATTCAAACAAGCAGGTGTGCGTGTTGTACCGCCAGCAGTTGCACGTAAAGGTTCATTCCAAGCCAAAAATGTGGTGTTAATGCCATCTTATGTCAATATTGGCGCTTATGTAGATGAAGGCACCATGGTTGATACATGGGCAACTGTAGGTTCATGTGCACAAATTGGTAAAAACGTGCATTTATCGGGTGGTGTAGGTATTGGTGGTGTACTTGAGCCACTTCAAGCAAACCCAACTATTATTGAAGACAACTGCTTCATTGGCGCACGTTCTGAAATTGTTGAAGGCGTGATTGTGGAAGAAGGTTCTGTCATTTCTATGGGCGTTTATATTGGTCAATCGACCAAAATTTATGACCGTGAAACTGGCGAAATCCATTATGGTCGTGTACCTGCAGGTTCGGTGGTAGTTTCTGGTAACCTACCTTCTAAATGTGGCACTTATAGCTTGTATGCTGCTATCATTGTGAAGAAAGTAGATGCGAAAACCCGTGCAAAAACCAGTTTGAACGATTTATTACGCGAAGACTAAACTTTTTTTAGTTTTCTCCATCTCTACGGCCAGCAATGACCGTAGGGATTTTTGTTTTTTTACATACTGTGATGAATTTTATGAATACCCTCCGATCTTCCGCTATTCCTGTTTCTGATCCGTCTGCGGGTTTACGCATCACGGAGATTTTCTATTCATTGCAGGGCGAAGCCAATACATCGGGCTTGCCAACCGTGTTTATTCGTTTAACGGGTTGTCCATTGCGTTGCCATTACTGTGATACCACTTATTCTTTTGAAGGTGGCGAACGTCAATCTTTAGATGACATCATCCAAACCACGCTAGAATTTAAAACACCGTATGTATGTGTGACGGGCGGTGAACCTCTGGCTCAACCGAATGCACTGCCACTCATGCAACGCTTGGCAGATTTAGGTTGTGAAGTGTCTTTGGAAACCAGTGGAGCTTTAGATATTTCTAAAGTGGATAACCGTGTGTCGAAGGTGCTGGATTTAAAAACCCCTGCATCGGGTGAAATGTCACGCAACTTATTATCAAATTTAGATTTTTTAAACCCACATGATCAAATCAAATTTGTGATTTGCAATCATGACGATTATCTTTGGGCGAAGCAGCAAGTTGAGCAATATCAGTTGCATAAAAAAGTCGATACAGTGTGGTTCTCCCCTGCATTTGCTGTCGAAAAAGGTGCAGTCGCCTTGCCACAACTTGCACGTGATTTGGCACAGTGGATTTTAGCCGACCATCTCCCTGTTCGTTTCCAATTGCAATTACATAAATTGCTTTGGAATGATGAAACAGGTCGTTAATCTCCTCACGAATCCCCATTCGTATTGACGTCAATCTTCACACTTTTGCTCAAGTTCTATCGCTATATTTTAAAATTTGGAGTTCAATTATGCGCCCTCGTGCCATTGTATTGTTATCTGGTGGATTAGACTCAACCACGTGTTTGGCATGGGCACAAGCGCGTTATGAATGTATTGCACTTAGTTTTATGTATGGTCAACGCTCGACTACAGAGCTAGATGCTGCATGTGCCTTGACTAAAAATGCAGGCATTGAGCATCGTGTGATTAATATTGATTTGGGTAATTTAGGTGGTTCTGCGTTAACCGATCACAGCATTGAAGTACCTGACCATGAGCAAGAAGGTATTCCTGTGACTTATGTGCCTGCTCGTAATACCATCTTCCTGTCTTATGCCTTAGCTGCAGCAGAAGTATTTGATGCAGAAGCGATTGTGATCGGTATCAATGCGGTAGATTATTCAGGTTATCCTGACTGCCGCCCTGAATTTATTGATGCTTTTGCCAATATGGCACGTCTGGCCACCAAAGTGGGTGTAGAAGGCAAACCGCTAAAATTTGAAACACCATTGTTACATTTATCCAAAGCAA
Source organism: Acinetobacter seohaensis (assembly GCF_056431365.1). Taxonomy (NCBI): domain Bacteria; kingdom Pseudomonadati; phylum Pseudomonadota; class Gammaproteobacteria; order Moraxellales; family Moraxellaceae; genus Acinetobacter; species Acinetobacter seohaensis. The sequence goes on along the minus strand of NZ_JBWKMK010000016.1, from coordinate 131,876 downwards.
ATATTATTCGCTTAGGTATTGAACATGGCGTAGACTATAGTCAAACGGTTTCTTGCTACCAAGCAGATGACCAAGGACGTGCTTGTGGTAAATGTGACAGCTGTCGCTTACGCAAACAAGGTTTTGCCGATGCCAGTGTTGCAGACCCAACGCGTTATATACCGTCATAACAAGGTAAAGTGTATGAAAAATTTAAAATCAAACATTATGGTTTCTGCGATTATGTCTGTTGCTGCATTATTCGCAACAACGACACACGCAAATAATGACAAGTTGCAACAAGCATATAAAAGCACCAATGTAAAAGCAGCTTTAATTAATGTTTGTAAAGAAGAAACTGCAAAAGGCAAAAAACTGACTACAGCTGAAGTAAGCAAATATTGTACTTGTGCAGTAGAAGCAGATGGTAAATTAACCAACGCTCAAAAATGGGAAATTCAAAGCGCAATTAACCAGAAAAAGAGCCCTGCGACTTTAGCTTTTGTACAAAAGCAAAATAAAGATTTGCAAACTTGTTTTGGTCCTCAGCTTACAGGTAAATTAAAAACCTTAACTGAAGAAGCAATGAAAGCGGCTGAGAAAAAATAATTTTTCTTAACAATTTCAACTAGCCACTTTATGTGGCTAGTTTTTTATGTGCATGATTTTGGAGAAAAATATGAGCACGACAATTCAATTACCAAATCAAGCTTTTCCTGCAACCACAGGCGAAGTCAATTTAACCGAACTTGGTACAGATTGGTTAGTGGTGTATTTTTACCCGAAAGATTCTACCCCAGGCTGCACCACACAAGCTGTCGATTTTACTGCGCTAAAGCCACAATTTGATGCGCTTAATACCACCATCATTGGCATTTCGCGCGACTCAGTCAAAGCCCATCAAAACTTTACCGAAAAACAATCTTTAGGCATCAACTTGATTAGCGATAAAGAAGAAGTATTGTGTCAGTTGTTTGATGTGATTAAAGAAAAAAATATGTATGGCAAAAAAGTTATGGGCATTGAACGCTCTACTTTTATTTTCCATCAAGGTCAATTACTGAAAGAATATCGTAAAGTCAAAGCTGCAGGACATGCCGAGCAAGTGCTTGCGGATTTAACCGCTTTACAGGCTTAATTTTCAGCCTCTAAAAAAACACAATGTTCTGGATGATTGAAAGCTTTTTCAATCATCCTTTTTCATTTAAAAACTGGATTACTCCGTCAAATTACTGCTGTCCTGCTGCTGGTATTTGTCTTGTAGTTGACGATAAATTTCCGTGTTTTGAAATGCGGTTAAGAAATCAATTGTGCCTTGCGGGAAAAAATTAGGCTGTATTTCCCCACGATAATAAGCCTCACGTGCAGGCGTAGCAGACATGGCATCTTGCAAGCTGTCTAATTCTACCATCTCCCATTCAGGGAAAAACTTTAAATAATAAGACGAGTCATCTTTAAAATGCCCAATTAAACCAACACGATCTTGCGGTTGAATCAATTCACCGACTAAAGATTTGACTAGTTTTTGCCATTTTTCATCATTGTAGACATCTACGACATGCACAAACTTAATCCGTTCTTGCATCTCAGGTGAAAAGTTAGACAAAATCATCTGCTCACGTTCTTTGGCTAAAAACGGATTTTTTAAATTGCGCTCATTTTGTGCAGAACCTAATGCCAAAATCACATAATGACTACGTGCTAACGCAATTTGAATGGTTTGCAAATGCGCCAAATGAAATGGCTGAAAGCGGCCAATGAAAACCAAATAATCAAACGTATATTGCATAATAAATACGCCAATCCTAATTTTGATAACAACATGATGCTATCTGATACGCGGAAATGTCATCCACAACCTGCGTGGTATCAACTCATTATTGTTTTTGCAAGATAATAAATCAAAACAATAATTGGGCAGGTTTCGTGGATGACAAATGGTTTTGCCTACTTTTGCCAAAACAAAAGTAGGTCGAACCGAAGGTTAATCCTAAAATAGAATTAATAGACGTTAAGATTCCGCCTTGCTTATTCATTTTTTAAATGAACAACCCCAAATTCTAAATAAATTTCACATTGAATTAGGAACGCAAATCTCATCATTCACTAACTTTTTATGAACTCATGAGTTGTGCCAGCGCTGCGAATTTGCGACATAATGAGCCATAAATTCAAACCAATCAAAGCAAGGATAGTACGATGACACTGAGCTGTATTCAACAACCTCACCCACATTTGAATGCGAATTTAGACAATGGCGTACTGACTTTAGCCATCAACCGACCAGAAGCAAAAAACGCGCTGTATGGTGAATTATATTTGTGGATTGCACAAGCCTTAGATGAAGCAGATCAGTCCAACGCAGTACGTTGTGTGATTTTACGTGGTGCAGATGCAGACTTTAGCGCAGGCAATGACATGCAAGACTTTATGAAGTCTGCCGCACTTAAAGGACAACTACCTGCTGCCGAAGGTCCTCCATTCATCTTATTAAAATCTGCAGCCAAGTTTTCTAAACCGCTGATTGCAGCTGTACGTGGGGTGGCGATTGGCATTGGTGTCACAATTTTATTGCATGCAGATTTGGTGTATAGCGACAATACTGCCCTATTCCAAATTCCATTTGTGAGCTTGGGCTTATCGCCTGAAGGTGCATCAAGCAAACTTCTGGTAGAACAAGCAGGCTATCACAAAGCGGCTGAACTGTTGCTAACTGCACAAAAATTCAATAGCGAAACGGCATTATCGGCAAATTTAGTTAATAGCATTGAAACTGATGTCTATGCAACGGCGCAACAAAAAGCAGCACAATTGGCAGCTTTACCATTGGCATCACTTAAACAATCTAAAGCCCTCATGAAACATAATGTCAATGAAATTGTGGCGTGGATTGACCATGAAGCAGAGATTTTTATGCAACGTGTCGGTTCAGCAGAAATGATGGAAGCAGTGCAAGCCTTTATGCAAAAACGTAAACCTGATTTCAGCCAATTTAATTAAGCGCTGTTTAGCTGAAATGTACTTACACCCATTTCAAGTAAACTAGACGTTTTAAAACCACATTCATTTTGGCTGAATGTGGTTTTTTCTTTATTCGCCCCCATATTCTGCAATGTGCTATCAATCATTAAAAAAATTGAGGAAAATTGTAATGTCTAATCCAAATCCAGCCGATGTTAAAGCTGAAAAAAAAGAACGTTATTTTGAGCCTGCACCACAAGATATTGATATAGAAAACTTTAAAAAAGTCATTCAAAGCCGTCGTTCGGTGCGTAAATTTACCGACAAAGCCATTCCTGCAGAAGTATTGGATGATTGTTTAGATATGGCTTTATTGGCTCCAAACTCATCTAATTTACAACCGTGGACTTTTGTCGTGGTGCAAAATCCTGCCAAGAAAAAACAACTGGTTAAAGCCTGCTTAGGACAACTCGCTGCTCGTACTGCAGCAGAGCTAATCGTGTGTATTGCACGTACAGACCGTGTTGATGAAATGGCAAAAAAGAATATCAGCGAGTTCCCTTTTCCTGAAGCACCTGCTGCAGTCAAAAAATATTACAAGTTTATTCCTTATAACTACATGACTGGCTACTTAAACGCAGTAGGTAACTTTAAGAAAGTCGCTTTCAAAATTGCACGTAGTTTAGATAAACAATTACCTGTGACTGCATTTAACCCTGCAGATGCCAAACTTTGGGCAAGTAAAACTACAGCACTCGCCTGTGAAAATATGGTCTTAGCCCTTCGCGCACACGGTTTTGATAGCTGTATGATGGAAGGTTTTGATGAGCCGATGGTACGCAAACTCTTAAAACTGAATGAACAACAATTTCCAGTGATGGTGATTGCTGCAGGTGAACGTGCCGAAGATGGTGTCTTTTTCCCGCAATACCGTTTTGACCGTGACCTGTTTATTCAGAAAGTCTAGGGGTTGTTAACATTTCATAAATGGCTTGCGCTGTAGGCTAAAACTGAGCAGATTAGGCATGAAACGCAAGGAATAGCGGGACTATTGCCAAGTTTCATAACGTAATCTCAGAAAGTTTTAGCCACATGAGCAAGAACAAAGCGCTGCTTTGTTTGCTGCGCAAGGGGACGAGCATATTTTTTGCTGCTATTGCGTTATGAGTCAGTCATTTAGAATAACTAAATTTCCTGCCCCATGCCTTATATCAGCTAAAAAACCTTGCGAGATATATCTCTCACGTTGCAAACATAGATGAAGTGTCAACAGACCCTAATATTTCAACTGTACTTTTAAAACCTAGCCACATTTTGACTCGTGATAAGGCGACAAGGATGTCGCCCGTTAGACTGTGGTACAGGACGTACCATCAGTCTAACAGAGGGCTTTTGTTACTTTTCGCCCGTGAAAAGTAAAATCTATCTACGCAACTTATATTTGCCCCAATCCATATATGAGTGATCGTACAATTCTATTTTTCTTTAAAAATTGGTATTTAAGTCTTTAAAAATTAATATCTAAAAGTTGCATAAACTCAAAGGCAGGCTCTTCGTAAGGATGACTTGCCTTGAGCGCTTTTGCGACTGCCTGAGCATTTTGCTCAGGTACAATAGTTTCCACGCGCCACTCGGCAACGTGTTCCAAAGCATCTAACTCGCCAACAAACGGATTTGCTCCTTTGACAGGTTTAAATTGCCCTGTGCCTAAAACCTGCCATGCACAATGTTCATAATTGCCAATTCCACCTGCACCCGCTGCAAAAATAGCCAGTTTGGTTTCTTCAAGATGAGATTCAGGCACATAATAAATCAGTTTGAGCATATTTAAGCTTCGCTATCCATTTCACAATTAATTAGAAATTAGCATAAAAATTTGAGCATTGTTGCTATTTTGGCAACCTATACGCATCATCCAATCCTCAATTTATACAGTTCCCCAAAAAAACTTTAAAGTACGCTTCGCCACAAACTTATCCCCCATTTTGTATGAATTTAGATTTAAAAAGACAAGCCATGTCGCACGCCCCTAGAGCTTTTGTCATTTTTTTGGCATGATGCAAAACAAGCACATAGTGAATAATGATAAATGACTCAAATGCGTTGGTTAGAACTGCTTTCCACAGTTCGAATTGGTAGTAAAAAACAAAGTACAGAACAGGCGCGCAGCCCTTTTCATAAAGATTATGACCGTATTATTTTTTCGCAAAGTTTTAGACAGTTAAACCGTAAAACCCAAGTCCATCCATTGACTCAACACGATGGTATTCACACTCGCCTAACCCATTCTTTAGAAGTGTCTTGTATTGGACGTTCATTGGGAATGTTGGCTGCAGAAAAAATTAAAGATCACTTGCCTATGTGGATTTCCCCTGCCGATGTCGGTGCGATTATTCAAGCTGCTTGCTTGGCACATGATATTGGTAATCCACCTTTCGGGCATGCAGGCGAATATGCCATTCGTGAATGGTTTGATGATGCTTCACACGGCAATTTCCTCGCCAAACTCAGCGATGAAGAAGAAGCTGATGTCCGTCAGTTTGAAGGCAATGCACAAGGTTTACGTCTACTCACCAAAATTGACTATCATCCAAATGATGGCGGCATGCGTTTAACCTATGCCACTTTAGGCGCTTATTTAAAATATCCATGGCTCTCCAAAACCATTGCCGAACAAGGCAACCGCCCTGCCAATCAACGTGATAAGTTTGGTTGTTACCAAGCCGAAAAAGAAATTCTCAAACAAATTGCAGAACAGCTTGGTCTGATTCAATTGGGCGATTATCACTATTGCCGTCATCCACTGACATATTTATTGGAAGCAGCAGATGATATTTGCTATGCCTTAATTGATTTGGAAGATGGCATTATCTTAAACATGCTCAGCTATGAAGAAGTTGAACCGATCTTTTTAAACTTGATTGGTGACTACGGTATTCCAGCAGAACTGGCGATGGCACGTACCACATGGCAACAAAAAATTGCCGCTTTGCGTGGTCGGGTCATGAAGCGTTTGGTCGATGAAGTCACCACAGCGTTTGCCAAACACCATTTGGAAATTCTGATGGGACAGCTCAAAGGCAGTCTTTTACAGTATTGCTCAGCGGATATTGAAATTGGTATTAATCGCGCCAAAGACTTAGCCCGTGAGAAAATTTTCGAGCATCCGCAAAAAGCAGGACTGGAAATTATTGCGCATCAAAGTTTACAAAACATTTTGGATGCGTTTATTCCACTCACCACGCCACATAAAACCCTAAGTTTTAAAGAGCAGCGTTTAATGTCAATCTTGCAACGCTCAGGGGCAGATTTTGCGCATAATCACTATGACAATATTATGCAAGTCTTGGATATTATCTCTAAGTTTTCAGATCACCAAGCCTATAACTTATCGCAAGAATTACAAGGCAATAAGGTCGGCTTGCTATAATGAGTAATTTGCATATCAATACTTGTATCTAAATAGAAGTAGGATTTAAGCGCAGATTTTGCCTTTTGTGAAAATGCGCTCTACTATGCGAACAGCAACTTATTTTAAATTAATCAGTGAACCACAAATATGATCGGATGTCTTATTGGCGAAGTATTGGCTTTAGAAGCACCAACCGTGTTGCTGAATGTAAATGGTGTGGGCTATGAAATTGACACGCCACTCACCACATTTTGCCAGTTACAAAAGGGGCAGAAAATTACCCTGTGGACGCATTTAGCTGTGCGTGAAGATGCTCAATTGTTATATGGCTTTTTAGAAGCCCAAGAAAAAACCATTTTCCGTACCTTACTCAAAGTCAATGGTGTCGGCCCGAAAATGGCACTGGGTATTTTATCGACCTTGAGTGTCGAGTTACTGATTCACACCGTAGAACATGAAGATATTAACACCCTGATTAAAGTACCGGGTGTGGGCAAAAAAACCGCTGAACGCCTGATGATTGAATTACGTGATCGCTTTAAAGCCATGTCCAACGAAGTGAGCAGCAGCAATTCCACTGTGACCCAAATTCAGTTTACAGGCAATTCTGCTGTTGCCGAAGCCGAAGCCGCTTTACAATCTTTAGGTTATAAACCTGCCGAAGCACAAAAACTGATTAATGCAGTTAAGGCCGATTTTACTGAAGCCAGTGATATTATCCGTGCAGCATTAAAGTCGATGAATAAATAAAAGATGCCAACAAACCTAGCGTAAGTTCATCTTTCCAATATTGGATACATGACTGGCGACATGGATGTCGCCCGTTGAGTTGGGGTATAGGGATATACCCTCAACTCAACATAAGATTTTTGTTACTTTTGATCTTTCAAAAGTAAAATCATGCCTTCGCAAAGGCATTTAAACGCAACTCATACTTTGAGGCTGTGCATGCAGCATCAAAATGCCCAGCTCAAGAGATTAGTTAACACGATATGCAAGACCGTCTAATCAGTGGTTCTGAAAAACCCGAAGATCAAATTGATCGCGCCATTCGCCCCACTTCACTCGATGACTATATTGGGCAACCTGTAGTGCGTGAACAAATGGAAATTTTCATTGGTGCAGCCCGTGGACGCGCAGAAGCATTGGACCACACCCTGATTTTTGGACCACCAGGTTTAGGCAAAACCACACTCGCCAATATTATTGCCCGTGAAATGGGCGGCAACCTTAAATCTACTTCAGGGCCTGTCTTAGAACGCGCAGGCGATTTAGCCGCCATGCTGACCAATCTTGAAGAAGGTGATGTGTTATTTATTGATGAAATCCATCGTCTTTCACCTGTGATTGAAGAGATTTTGTATCCAGCGATGGAAGATTATCAACTGGACATCATGATTGGTGAAGGGCCTGCAGCACGCTCCATTAAACTGGACTTGCCACCATTTACCCTTGTCGCCGCTACCACACGTGCAGGCTTACTCACCTCACCGTTACGTGACCGTTTTGGTATTGTGCAGCGTTTGGAATTTTATTCGGTTGAAGATTTGACCCATATTGTCAAACGCTCGGCGAGTTTAATGGATGTGCCAATGACCGATGCAGGAGCCAATGAAGTCGCTCGTCGTTCACGTGGTACACCACGTATTGCCAACCGATTATTGCGTCGCGTTCGTGACTATGCGCAGGTCAAAGGCACAGGTGAAGTCACGCAAGAGATGGCACAACGTGCGCTAGATATGCTGAATGTCGATAAAGATGGTTTAGATACCTTAGACCGTCGTTATTTATCAATGTTATTAGAGCGTTTTGATGGTGGGCCTGCAGGTGTGGAAGCTTTGGCCGCTGCTATGGCTGAAGACTCTGGCACTTTGGAAGATGTAATTGAACCATACCTAATTCAACAAGGTTATGTAATGCGAACCGCTCGCGGGCGTATTGCCACCAATATGGCGTATTTACAATTTGGGATGACACCGCCAGAGCCAAAAGAAAAATAGCTCAAAGGAAAAAATAGCTTGAAGGGAGCTATCTCCCTTTAAGCTATTAAATATTTAGGTCAATTGGGTCTGTAGATAGACCCTAATTTTCGATGACACGCACATCTTCAACGAGCATTAATTCACACGCGCCCGCCCCTGTGTCATTGCGGCTTAAAGAACTACGCCACTGCCAACCATCTGTGGCAGTGACCTCAACCAATTTACCTTTCAAATAAATCAAATCATCTTCATCAATCTGTTTTAACTGTGTCGCAATCGCGGGTGTGGCAGGAATTAAATGCGTATTAGCGCTCAAACTTGCAATCTCTTGCACAGGAATCGGTGGTGCTTGTTCATAACGCCAATGATACCAACGGTTGCTTTGACGAATAGACAACTGTTTATACACTTCAGGCTTGGCCATTTCGCCCCATCCCAAGGCAAAATCGACAGGGCTAAGTTCGGCTTCACGTCCAAAATTATAATTTTCACGTGACAATACCCGAAACTCACCTTCATAGGTTTCCAAAGCTTGAATGGTATAGTCTTTAAACTGATGGACTTGCTGCGATGACTGATAGGTTGTGTTATCGGCAATTCCTCCATCTGACTGGAGCAGCAGCATCCACAACAAATACAATATGGCAATCACTACAAAAAATTTAACTAAACGACTCATGTACTGCTCATTTTAATGGATCATCTGCATGTATCAGGCAAGCAGCTAATTTTAACTTAAAAGCATGTTTGAAATCTTGTGCCATTGGACGAATCGTTGAGAATGATAAACTGCCACGCTATACACAGCTTGACTTATAGCCCCGATTCACGTCATTTCATAGACATGGCTTAAGCTATAAGTATTGCTTATCAAACAACTTTGCAACATTGAAGCGGAACATCATTATGGCGAATAAATTTGAATTTAAAATTCGTATCTATATGGAAGATACTGATGCAGGCGGCATTGTTTACCACGCCAACCATATTCGCTTTATGGAACGTACCCGTACCGAATGGCTTCGTGCGTCGGGTGTTGATCATTATTGGCATCAACAAGACTATAACTTTGTCGTACATAAAATTAACGTGAAATATTCACGTCCAATCTTAATGGATGACCTAATTACTGTTACAGCAAGTGTAGTTTCGTGTAAAGCGTCATCATTTGTATTGCAACAAAATATTTATCGTGGTGAAATCATGCTTGCATCTGGCGAGGTTGAATTGGCCTGTCTTGGTTCAGATATGAAACCACGTCGTCTGCCAGATGAAATTCGTAGCCTTATTCTGAAAGAATTAGGACAAGATTAAAAAAATGAATTGGCACATGTAGTAACTATGGCAACACAACTCGAATCATCTCTTCAAGTATCAGATCTTATTTTACAAGCAAGTCCTGTTGTTCAGCTGGTAATGCTCTCGCTGCTTTTAGCATCATTATACAGTTGGTATCTGATTGCCAAGTTACACATGAGCTATAAAAAAGCACAGGCAGATGATCAGCATTTCCAAAAAATCTTCTGGTCTGGTGCAGAATTAAATACGCTTTATAACAACGCACAGCTCAACTCAAAACGTGTCGGTTTGGAAGATATTTTCTATCAAGGCTTAGGTGAGTTTTTAAAACTCAAAAAGCGCCAAGCGCCTGCAACACAAACCATTGAAGGCACAGAACGTATTTTACGTGTCGGTTTAAGCCGCGACCAAGCTCAACTTGAACAAGGCTTAGGTGCATTAGCCAGCATTGGTTCGGTTGCGCCATACGTTGGTTTATTTGGTACCGTCTGGGGCATTATGAATGCCTTTATTGGACTGGCAGATGTCGATCAAGTCACATTGGCAACAGTCGCACCAGGGATTGCCGAAGCCCTCATTGCCACAGCCATTGGTTTATTTGCCGCCATTCCTGCGGTACTTGCCTTTAACCATTACACCGCCAAAGGCGAAGCGATTTATTCTGATCGTGCTTTATTTGCCGAAGAAATGGTGGCTTTATTACAACGTCAATCTTTAGGCAATACTAAGGATCACGACTAATGGCCATTCAACGCTCAGGACGCTTCGAGCGCATTAAGAAACCACTCAAAAGTGACATGAATGTAGTGCCCTATATTGATGTCATGTTGGTGTTATTGGTGATTTTTATGGTTACTGCACCGATGATTACCAGTGGGATTCAAGTCGATTTACCTCAAGCCAATGGTAATCCAATTGAATCGAAAGATGCCCCTGCTTTGGTGACTTTAAATAAAGATGGGCAATATTTTTTAGAATACAAAGAACACAAAGCCGAACCTTTGGAATTAGCCCAACTGAAACAAATTTTGACCGATGCTCAAATTCAAGCCAAAGCTGAAAACAAAGAGTTTCAGGTTGTTATTCGCGGTCATAATACACGCCCTTATGGTGATGTGATTGCGTTAATGTCTGACTTACAAGATGCGGGTTTAACCCAAGTTGGATTGCTGACCGAGCCTTTAAAGTAATTTATGAAAGATTTTAAAAAGCCACCTTTTCAACAAAAAGCCATCGCGATTGGGTTCACCGTAGGTGTCCACCTTATCGCAGTGGTTGGCTTGCTTTATTTGGGCATGAGTAAAGCACCTGAGCCGCCTAAACCCATTAAAACGGTATTAATAAAACCAGAAGATTTAAAACCCTTATTAGAAACTAAATCTGCTGAAACCACACATGAAAATGTAGCAGAGCAAATTACTCAAACAGCCGAGCCTGCTCTTGAACCTGCCCCTGTCATTCCAACACCTGCAGCGGCTCCTACGCCACCCGCTCCTCAAGTTGATACACAAAAAACTGCACAAGCAGCAGAGGCTCAAGCACGTGCAGAACGACAAGCTGCTGAAGCCAAACAAATTGCAGAGCGACAAAAACTAGAAGCTGAACGCTTAAAAGCTCAACAAGCACGCGCCGAAGAACGTGCTCAACGAGAAGCTGACGCCAAAGCAAAAGCTCAAGCCGATGCCAAAGCACGTGCTGAAGCAGATGCTGTACGTCGTAAAGAAGCCGAAGCCCTGAAAAAAGCAGAAGCGGCAGAAAGACGTCAACTCGAAGCCAATGCAGCAGCAAAACGCAAAGCTGAAGCAGATGCAAAAGCCAAGGCAGATGCTGAGGCAAAACGTAAAGCTGACGCAGATGCAAAAGCCAAAGCTGATGCAAAACGTAAAGCTGACGCAGATGCAAAAACCAAAGCAGATGCCGATGCAAAACGTAAGGCTGACGCAGATGCAAAAGCCAAAGCTGACGCAGATGCAAAAGCCAAGGCAGATGCCGATGCAAAACGTAAAGCTGCTGCAGACGCGAAAGCCAAGGCAGATGCTGATGCAAAACGTAAAGCTGACGCAGATGCAAAAGCCAAAGCTGATGCCGAAGCGAAGGCGCGTGCCGACGCTGAAGCCAAAGCTTCAGCTGCCAAAAAAGCTGCAGAAGAAGCCGCTCAGAAAAAGGCCGAAGTAAGACGCATTGCATCCACCGCTAAACGTGATTTTGAAAATAAAATTAGACGAGCATGGGATACCCCAGCAGGTTCTTCAGGTCAACGTGCAACTGCTCGTGTGACTTTAAGTGACAGTGGCGCAGTTCAGTCTGTCGTGGTTAACTCTAGCGACCCTGACATGAAAGCCAGTGTAGAAGCTGCTGTTCGTGCTGCCGCACCTTATCCGATGCCATCAGACCCAGATGCACGACGCGAAGCACGTAGCTTCACCTCTACCTTTACAGCGCAATAAGTTACCAGTTAGCCGAATAACATCTATTTGGCTAACTCCTTCTCAAAATATTTACGAGTATAAATAAATTTAAATTTTCACAGTGTTATAACAGTTTTATTATAAATTCATGCTTTCATTCCTACCAAAGCATGCCATTATGTACCACAATTACATCCAAAAAAGTTATGTTGATTTGAGAAAATAGCGAATGATGGAAACAACGCGTAAACACCTACTTTGTCTTGCTATTTTAACTGCGCTTAGCCCAGTTTTAAGCACACAATCTTTTGCACAACTGCATTTAGAAATTGCCAAAGCACCAGAAGAAGCACCTAAAATTGCGATTGTGCCGTTTGGCAATGATCAAAGTATGTATCCTATTGTAGAAAACGATTTAAACCGTTCAGGCAAATTCACCAGTTCATCTAAAAACCTTGCTGCAACTGCAAGCATGAACAATCCAAATGCAGCTGCATGGCAAGCCGCAGGTGTACCTTATGTGGTGACGGGAAATGTCAAAGCCACTGCAGAAGGCGGTTATGAAGTTCATTACCAACTTTATGATGTGCAAAAACAGCAATACTTATTGAATGAATTATTAAGCGTGCCTGCGTCACGCGTACGTTCTGCTGCACACATGATCAGTGATGCCATTTATGAAGCACTCACGGGCATTAAAGGTGACTTTAGCGGACGCATTGCTTATGTACTGCGCAACCCTGCAACACCTGAACAACGCTATACCCTGCAAATTGCCGATACTGATGGTGAACAGCCTAAAACCATTTTGACTTCGCGTGATCCTATTTTATCGCCTGCGTGGACACCAGATGCCAAAAAAATTGCCTATGTGTCGTTTGAAACCAAACGCCCTGCTATTTATGTGCAAGATTTGGCGACAGGTCAGCGTGAAAAATTAGCCAGTTTCCGTGGTTTAAATGGTGCTCCAAGCTTCTCACCAGATGGTCAAAGTATGTTGTTTACCGCATCCATGCATGGCAATCCAGAAATTTATCAAATGAATTTAAGCACCCGTGAACTACGACGCATGACCAATGACAGTGCGATTGATACCGAAGCACGTTATGCACCAGATGGTAAATCATTTATTTACACTTCAGATCGTGGTGGTTCCGCACAAATTTATCGTTATGACTTTGCCACAGGCAGCAGCAAACGCCTAACCTTCCGCGGTGCATTTAACGCACGTGGTACGCTCAGTGCCGACGGTCGTAAACTGGCATTGGTACATCGTCCAAGTGGCAGTAACTACAAAGTCGCAATTCAAGACATCAACACCAATATCACCAATATTTTAACCCCAACCAGTTTGGATGAGTCGCCAAGCTTCTCACCAAATGGGCAAATGGTAGTGTACGCGACACGCGAAGGTGCTCGTGGCTTATTATCGATTATGTCTTTAGATGGTCGCTTCCGCATGAACTTACCTAGTGAACAAGGTGAAGTGCGTGAACCTGCGTGGGCACCAAAATAATGAGTACCCGCAAAGTAAATACGTTTTCAGTTCTGTTTTAAAACCAAAAATCAAGCTTCATGGAGATGAGGATGAACGCAGTTAAATTATTGGTACTCCCTGTTTTGGCATCGGCTTTAGTGATGACAGGTTGTGCAAACCGCAAACCAACGACTGACTTACAAGCAGGTCAAACACCAAGTGGCGCAACCACAGTCAACACCCAAGGTTTGAGTGAAGATGCAGCTTTAAATGCACAAAACCTTGCAGGTGCATCTGCCAAAGGTGTAACCGAAGCCAACAAAGCTTTCTTAGCAAAGCGCGTGGTGCATTTTGACTACGACAGCAGCGAATTATCTAATGATGATTACCAGACTCTACAAGCACATGCACAGTTTTTAATGGCCAATGCCAATTCTAAAGTGGCACTTACAGGTCATACCGATGAGCGTGGTACACGTGAATACAACATGGCATTGGGCGAGCGTCGTGCCAAAGCAGTTGAAAGTTTCTTAATCACCAGCGGCGTTAACGCAGGTCAGCTTGAAGCAGTGAGCTATGGTAAAGAAATGCCAGTCAACCCTGGACATGATGAAAATGCATGGAAAGAAAACCGTCGCGTAGAAATTAACTACGAAGCTGTTCCACCATTATTGAAATAATAATTTGCTGTTTGGGAAAAACTCGTTTAGAACGTGTTTCCCCAATACGAAAAAAGCGCTCTTTATTACAAGGGCGCTTTTTTATGACATAAAAAACTGGGCGAACGAATATTTTAAAAACTAACAGATAAGTGCAGAAATACAGCTTTGCTTCAGTTATTCCGACTCGGCATCAGCTTTTGCAGTTTGCATAGATTCAATCAAATCATGCTTGTTAAACTTTTTATATTCAGGTTTAGACTCGTAATCTTTCCAAGCGGCTTTCATCTTGTCCTCAGAAATATCGTCTAAACTAATCCCTTCGCTTGGCGTTGGAGTCGCATCAAACTTTAACGTTGTCATATCTGTGCTCCTATCTCAAATTAAATCCTTCACATCAACATAGCACTTTCTGCAGGACTTGCAAGGGTAAAATCACAGCAAATAGTCGAGTTTAATTTTTCTTTTAACGCGTTCTCATCTAAACTATTGCAGCATATTGTTATCCTCATTTTTGCAGTCATTCGGAGTTTTCCAGTCATGTCATACCGCACCCTTTCCCAATTTCTACAACAACAAACTGGAAATTTAACACCCGAACTTGCTCAAGTGATTGAAACTATAGCCAATACTTGCAAAACAATTGACCAAACATTACAAAAAGGTGCATTGGCGGGCGTATTAGGCAGTGCACAAAATGAAAACGTACAAGGCGAAGAACAAAAGAAATTAGATGTTATTTCAAATGATTATTTAATTGAAGCGTTACAAAAACATCCTAATGTGGGTGGTTTGGCGTCGGAAGAATTAGACGAATTCACTCCTGCTCAGGAAAATGGTCAATATTTAGTGTTATTTGACCCACTGGATGGTTCAAGCAACATCGACATCAATATGTGTGTGGGTACCATTTTCTCAATTTTACCTGCAAAAAATGCCGTGACCCAAGCTGCAGACTTTATGCAAGCAGGTGCACAACAAGTTGCTGCAGGTTATGTCCTGTATGGCCCATCTACCATGATGGCGCTCACTGTTGGTGCAGGCGTGGTATTCTTTACCTTTGACCCAGAAAGCCAAGAGTTTTTGGTGACTGCAGACAACATTCAAGTTGCTGCCGATACAAAAGAATACGCGATCAATGCTTCAAACCAACGCCATTGGGAAGCACCTGTAAAACGCTATATTGATGAACTTTTGGCTGGTAAAACTGGGCCACGCGAAAAAGACTTTAACATGCGTTGGGTTGCATGTATGGTGGGCGATATTCACCGTATCCTTTGCCGTAGCGGGGTTTTCATGTATCCATACGACTTAAAAGACCCGAAAAAAGCAGGTCGTTTACGTTTAATGTATGAAGCCAATCCAATGAGTATGCTCATGGAACAAGCAGGCGGTGCGGCAACCACAGGTCGTGTGCGTATTTTAGACATCCAACCCACAGACCTACATCAACGTGTGCCTGTCATCATTGGCTCAAAAAATGAAGTCGATTTGGTCAGCAGCTACCATCAATAATTTTTAACAACAGCAGTCGGCCATTCGCTGACTGCTGTGGATTTTATCGCATGCCTACGATTTTTTTAGAATCAAAAGATAACCCGAAAATTAAACACTTACGTGGTTTAATTGAACAAAATAACTATCGCAAAAAACAGGGACAAACGGTACTTGAAGGTACACATTTGTGTCTGGCGTGGTTACATGAAAATAAAAAAATCAATTCGATTTTTACCACCGAACATGCACTAAGCCATCCTGACTATGAGCGTATTTTGGCTAAATACACAGGCGTGGTCTTTGTCATTGGCGAATCTTTATATAAAGATTTAAGCACTTTAGGCACTTCCCTTGCCTGTTTAGCCATTGTCGACGTGCCAAGTTCAAGCCAAGCTTTAGACTTTAAAGCAGACACACTGATTTTAGAAAATGTGCAAGATCCGGGTAATGTCGGCACCTTATTGCGCTCTGCAGCAGCAGCAGGTATTGAACAAATTATTTGTACCAAAGGTTCTGCCTCACTTTGGTCGCCACGGGTGTTACGTGCAGGCATGGGCGCACACTTTAGCTTGCATACCTTTGAAAATATTGAACTCGAAGATGTCTTAGCACAATTTCAGATTCCTGTATATGTGACCAGTTCACACCATGCAGAAAGTCTCTATTCCAAAAATCTGCGTAAGGCTTGCGTCTGGATTCTAGGCAATGAAGGTCAAGGTGTGTCCGATTATGCCTTACAGCATGCAGAAGCGGTAAGTATTCCACAACCAGGTGGACAGGAATCTTTGAATGTGGCAATTGCAGGCTCAATCTGTTTCTTTGAAATGGTACGCCAACGTCTGTAAATGGTTAATTTATTTTAAAAAGACTAGCCCTGCAAAAAAAATAGATTAGACTGAAAATAATAACTTGCAATGTCAACCAAACCATTGTTTTTAGCGTTATAAAAATATGATGTTAAAAATAATGGTGGGTATCCAATGACAGGATTTTCCATCTCTATGGATTTAAACCCGAAGTCGTCACACTCGGAAAATTTGAGTGCTCTTAAGAGTACGGCTGAGCAACGTCTGAAGAATTTCATGCAAGACGTAACGGGGCGTGCCTTAGTGATGATGGAAAGTGCAACGCAAGGACAGCACGGCATTGCTATGGATTTGGTGCAAGAAGCCTTTATTTCCTTGCATAAATCTTATGCTGACAAAGCCACAGAGGAATGGTATCCCCTGTTTTACACTATTTTAAATAACAAATTACAAGATTGGCGTCGTAAAGAAGCTCGCCGCGCTCAACCGTTTTCATGGTTCAAAAAAATCAGTTTAGATGATGACGATGTTGAACAACTTGATATTGTCGATGAGCAAGCACTCAATCCTGCAGAGTTTTTAGATCAAGCTGTGACTGTAGAAGAAATTCAGGCAGCAATTGCGGGGCTTCCTGTGCGGCAACAACAAGCTTTTATGTTACGTGCTTGGGAAGGTTTTGATACGCAAACCACCGCACAAATTATGAACTGCACTGAAGGCAGTGTAAAAACGCATTATCACCGTGCTATTCAAGCTTTACGCAACAGTTTGGCACATATGAATCCGTATCTGGGAGGATCATCAGAATGAAACAAGATGATTTCTTAAAACAAGTGACATCTAAACTTGATGGATTGGCTCGCCACCATCAAGACAAAGCCGCGGTCATGAATCATGTCTTGGACAATATTCAAGACAAGAAAACATCGCGCTATGGGCTTTGGAAAATGTCAGGTTTTGCATTGGCTGCGGCAATTGCAGGTTTTGTGGTCTTGCCAAATTCAATGGAAATGACCACACAGCCGCAGAATCAAGCTGTATCTGTTCCTAAACTTTCTCCACAAATGGTGGAAGATTTAGAAATGTTAATGGTGTTGGGTGAGGACAAAGTTCCACATGGCAGCTAAACGAATTGTGATTGCGTGTTGTGCGCTCAGTTTTTTACAAACCAGTTTTGCAGGGTTTGAGCGTTTTTGGATTTTTTCCAAAGATGCAGATACGCAAATTTCAGAAACTTGGGAAACCCTTTCTGAAGAAGAACAATTGGCGTTAATTAAGCGCTATCAAAACTTAAAAGAAATTCCTGCTGAGAAAAGCGTGGCTTTGCAGCAGCGAATGGATTGGTTTACTCAACTGCCTGATAGTGAAAAGCAAAAAATGCGTGAAACTTGGCAAAAAATGAGTACACAGGAACGTCGTGAATTAGGACAACGTTTGCAACGAGCCACACCTGAACAACGGCCCTTGATTCGTCAAGAATACATTCTTAAATATCAGCAGCCTGGCATCAGTCACTAATTTTAATCTGTTGTTATAAATAATCTAGAAAGTGCCTAAACTCACCAATAATAAAAGCCTCATCGTGTAAAATAGATGAGGCTTTTGCAATAAAGACTTGGTAAAAAATTACGATTTTCTTGGACGTTGACGATAGATCGCCAATCCGATTAAACCAAACACACCCCAAAAACCTAAGCTTCCTCCGCCACCACCACTAGCTTCATAATTGGTATTTTTCGCTGTATTTTCTAAAGTAATGGTCGCTTCAGGCGATAATTCCAGTTCATGATCGAAAATTGTGTATTTCAGCTCATAATCAAATGGGCTAAAGCTATTTCGTACTTGAACCTGAATATTGCCACCATAACAAATTTCACGGGCATAATCCCCAGGACAAGGTGCTTGACGATCTGCCGTAAGTACCACACCTGAAGGCACTTGCGTAAAACGCATAGCCAGTTCTTGTCCTGTACTATCTTTATAGAATGCAGGCTTATTGGTATTTTCTTTCAGAGTGCTGATAGAACCATCGCCTGCATCGCTATCATTCAGCAATGGATTAAAACTCACTTTAAGATCTGTACCATATTCAAGTCGTACACGATCATCTTTTGCAATTGGGGCAATATTGCTAAATTTGCCTTCAAGTAAGCCCGAAGAATGCAAATTGCTGTCTAATTTTGAGGTAATGGTGTATTTACAATACGCTGAATCGGTTGCTTCTGTGACTTTATCATTCAATCGATACATCACAATCCGTTGCAACTGTGCATCCCATTCACATTTGAATAGTGGGTCTTGGGTCAATTTATCTGTGCTAAATGTGGTACCTGAACCCGAAATTGCACCAATCCCCAATACTTCAGTGCTAATGCTAAAGTTGTCAGAATTAAGCTGTCTTAACTGAACAAATTTCCCATCTGCAGTTGGTTCATCATGCTTTAATGCCATGGCAAATGGATCAACATATATGGCACGATATTGCTGCTTGGCTTTGGTATTGGCCAACAAATCCTGCATCGTTTTCAAATCAGCATGTGATTGAGAAACGACCGAAGATGCAGCATCTTTACTTTGATCTATCGCTGACTGAATACGGTCAATTTGTTGCTGATAATTGGCAAATAAACTTTCATAAGAGACATTACGCAAGCTTTGAATATCGGCTGCATTTAAGCGCATCACTTCTACAGAGCCAATTTCACAGGTATTTTTTGCATCAGGATTTAAAGTTAAAGTTGCATTACTCACCCGCGCTAAACCACGTTGTTCATAATCACTACACCCCATGCTGTTTACATCAATCAAATCTTTCGCAGGGTCTGAACCAAGTTTTGGATAATACAACGGCAGGAATAAATTATAAGCAGATGGTTCTTGCAAGGGCTGCAATACTTGATCAAAGCTAATCCCTGTCAAATCCAAATTTTTAGCACCATCATAAGAACTATTTGCTGTTTCAGGCAAATCACACTCGCCTTGCTCTGTCGCTGATCCCATTGCGAATAAGGCATTGCGAATTGTGTTGATGTTGCGCGCCTGCTCTAAGCTCGCAGGGAATGCATAACGACAAGATTTACCTTGGTTAAAGGCCAACATATTAAAAGAGAGGACAATACGTGGATAATTGTCATAAAACAAAGTACTCAATGCTTTATTTTCAACAATGGTATTACTTTGCAAATACACCTGTGACAAAGTGCTAAGCGGATGATTTTCTGCATTACTTAAGTTAAAGATATGACCTTTGCTGGTATCAGCTTGGTTTTGTGCAATCGTACTGGCAGTCAACGCAAGATCTGGTTGGCCGCAAAGATCAAAAGTACTAAGACTATTTGCAGCACCATTTTTCACAATACTGCTGCGGTCAATTTTCACCATAGAGCGTGTATTGACCAAGTTGGCACTACAATCCATTGCCAACACACTACCTACTTTGGCTTGGTTCGCATGGATATAAGCATTTTCTAAATTGACTTGACGCTCCGCTTGATGAGCAACAACGTAAATTGCACCACCTTGTTCTGCATGCGAATTTTGAATTTCGACATTGTTCGCAGCTAATGGGCCTGCCACAAATAATGCACCACCCTTGCCTGCATCTGCAGGGTTTGCATTACCACCACCATGGGCATTCCCATTTTTTAGAATGACATCGTATAGCGCCACGCTGGCTTGGGTATCTGAAGTATTGATAATGCGGCTATTGCCATGTGCATTAATAGTGGTTTTTAACGGTGCAATTGAAGGATAACGATGTGTAATTGGATCTACTTGGTTATAGTCGACCGCTGTCGCCCCATAAATACGCACCATAGATTGCGGGCGTAATTCTGAGTTTAAGATATATTCCCCAGCCTGCAACTGAATCATATCGGTTGCACCACGGTTGGTATTGCCTGCGCTACATCCACCGAACGCAATATTCTGCTTGGCCGCAACTAACGCTTCACGTAATGAACATTTGCTTAAGTCTTCACCATTTTGATCTTCAAAGGTCGTGACCTGAATCACACGATTATCTGCTGCCATAAGCGACATAGCAGACAGCACCATTATCCCTAATAGTGTTTTTTTATTATTTTTCATATTCATCCTTTATGCTTTTCTACGGCGTAAACCCAACAAACCCAATAAAGTCATTAATCCGTAAGCGCTCCATGCACCACCAGAAACTTTTATTTTATCGCTTTCCATACGATTTTCATGTTCTTGAATAACTTGGACTTTCACTTCCATATAAGGTGTTGTGCTATTAAAGCGTGTGGTGCTGGTAACTAATTTAATTTTAAATACATCTGCACCATGCCAAGCAGAATCTGGGGTATATACCAAATTCCCCAACTCATCTACGGTCAATTTTCCTTTAGAACGTGTATCGAGTTGCTCAATTTGCACACAACCTGCTTGCCATGCTTGGCCTGTCGGATTGTTTGGATAGACTTGATCACAAAATTCTTTAGGCACCAAATCACTATCACCCAACAAATCACTCACCGACATTTTAGCAATTTGACCCGCCAAAATATCTTGACCTATAAGCCCCATAGTTTCAGGAACCATCACCTCTATTGCACCACGGTCACATAAGGTAATATCTGACTGACGGTTTTTACCGCGCTGATCTGAAGCAGCACAACCGACTACCGTATTATCTCCCAGTTGTAATTGCCCCTGATTCAACACCACAGAATCTTTCAGGCTGTTATAACTGAGCAATACGCGTGGGCGCATAAAGCCCAAGAATGAGTTTTCAGGAACTTGATATGGACAAAAGAGTGCCGTTTTATCTTGACTGAGGGTTTGGCATGCACCTTCAAGCAGATTACCTGCAAGCACCGAATTTGCAGTCCATAGCGTATTTGGATAGTTGCTATCGCCTGCTCCACAGCCTGCGCCGACTAAATTATTTTGCAACCTTGTTGCATCTGAACCTGCTTGCACACAGTTTGCTGCAGTATTGACACTGACAGGATGTGGATTACCCAAAATCACACTATTGGCAATATAGGCTTTACCCAAAGGTGCGTTGAGATACACACCACGGCTGTTACCAATCAAGCTAATGTTATTGACACCAATATCATCCAGCACATTCATGACATAGCCTTCATTTGCAGTAAAAGTACTGCTCACGATCATATTCCCCATACTAGGAAAGGCTTTGATTTCTTCATCTGCCAAACTTGCTGCAGAATAGAGATTGGCTGAAGCAACTGATATGGTTTTGTTGCCTTTAAATACTGAAGTTGTAATCACAAAGCGTGGGAATTGCGTATAAATGACGCCACCTTCCTGCGCTTGGTTAGCTTCAAGCAAGCTATTTTTGATCTCAATAAAACCTGCAGGGATCTTCTCGTCAGTCATTTGTGCGAGGTTATAAATTGCCCCACCTTGATTGGCTACACCCTGACTCAGTTTCACATAGTCTAAAATTAAATGTTCATTATTATAAATCAGACCACCTTGTTGCTGACGACAGCGTTCCTCACCGCAGCCCTGTAAAGTTAATTCTTTTAAAGAAACTTTTAAGAAACGATCCTTGCTATCTTCAATGTGGAAAATTCGCTCATTGCCGCGCATCTGAATCGTGGCATTATTCAAACCTGGGGCAGTTTTATCATTCAGACTACTGTCATAGGTGGTTTTAATTTCAAGGTTTTCTGTAATTTTAAGTTGAGTATCAATTTGATAGACGGCTTTCTTTTCTAATAAAATCACACTTGAGGCATTTTTGCCGCCACAGCCCAAATAGCCTTCTTCAGGCATGCCTAAATTAATATACTCAATGGCTTCACGCAAAGAACATTGTTGATCATCTGCTTTGGTGTCAGCAGTGGTGGTGACAATGATATTACTACTATATGCATGACCTGCGATAAACAGCATACCAATGCCGATGCTCTGCTTGAGCATAAGCGTACTCCTTGTAATTTTCTTTGTTTTTTTTCTTCTTTAGTTGCAAATTCCCTGCAACTTCGAATTATTTTCCGAATAATTTGGCATAGCTTGCGCAAATTCTCAAGTAATTTTAATTTTTACCGATATTCGTCAATTAAAGCATAAATCTGACGCAGGTTTGCGCCACTTAATTTCGTTTTCTCTCCTTTAAGTAATTGCACCAACTGTTCAAGGCTTTGCAGCAAAATCGAGGTCTGCTGTGGGCCATGTAACAATAAGTAATCAATAATTTGTGGGTCGATGATAATCCCGCGACGCTCTAACACGGAACTCACTAAAGCTTGTCGGTCTGCATACAAACTGCCTGAAGGCACTTTAACACTCACTGCCTGCGTCAAACGTGATTGCAAATCGGGCAATTCAAGCTTTAATTCAATCGGTGCAAAACGTGATGAAAACACCAACTGACCACCAACCTCATTGCTGTAATTGATTAAGTGAAACACCGCACGTTGCCAATGTGGTACACCACTAATCGCTTCAATATCGTCTAAAGCAACCAAATCATAACGGTCTAAAGAGGTAATTGCTTCAGTGGGGGCATCCAATAATTCAAGTAAAGATACTTTAATGGCTGATTTGCCAATTTCTAAATAGGAATCACAAATTGCAGACAATAAATGACTTTTGCCTGTACCCGCACCACCATAGACATAAAAGCGATTGACCAATCCTGCATGAAGCTGTCGAACTGCATCAATCACATGCCCCCAACCTGGACCAGAAAAATCACTGATCCGTGCATCTAATTGAGGCTCGATATCTAACTGCAGTTGACGCATAGAATTGTAATCACCTAGGAGTTTTGCTGATCTGAGGGCTTTATCTTACTTGATTTTTCAGTCTGTTGCAGTGAATTTGCTGACTGAGGATCAAGCTCAATATCAATATGAACTTGTGCTGTATCAATGCTGATGTCACCCGATGCACCATCTTCCGACACCACCACAGGTTGCCCATACAAATAACTTTTTTCGTAAAAATCACGTAAATGACGCAGTAAAACCACAATCACTGCTGCTACTGGTAAAGCAATCAACATCCCCATGAATCCAGCCAGTTGTGCACCTGCTAAAACAGCAAACACCACCGCGACTGGCGAAAGTCCGATTTTATCACCCAATAAAAACGGTTGTAGAATATAGCCTTCCACCGCCTGTCCAATCATAAAGACCACAAGGACTAAAACCAATTGCATCCAGTCAATGCCAAATTGCAGGAAAGTGGCAATAATGGCTGCAACAATGCCTACAGCGAAACCTAAATACGGAATAATACTGGCAAGTCCCGCTACCATCCCAATAATCAAGCCGACTTCTAAACCAATCAGTTGTAGCCCTGTAGCATACACCACGCCCAACAAGATCATCACCAAAAACTGACCTTTAACGAAAGCACCTAGAACACTGTGACATTCTTGTACCACAGCCAAAGTGCTTTGCTCATAAGGACGCGGAATTAAGCGACGCAGGCTGTCGAGCATACGCTGCCAGTCGAGTAGGAAATAGAAAGCAATAATTGGAATCAGCACCACGGTACCGCCAATTTGAATAAAATTCAGACCAGACTGTGCAACACGCAATAACATGGCTTGAATACTATCGGCACTATAATTGGTTTGCACATAATCCATGACGATGCTGCTCATGTGCGAGGTATCAATTTCCATTTCTTCAATATGAAAAGTCGAAGACACCCACGGCAAGAAGGTCGAATTGATCCAGTTAATACCGACAGGAATACTGTCACGCGCAATCATCAACTGCTTCCAAACCAAAGGAATGATGTACCAAACTGCCAAAGTCAGCGCGATGCCAATCCCAATAAAAACCAAACTGATAGATAGCCAACGTGGCAAACCGACTTTGCAAAATTTTTCAACCAATGGGCTAAATAAATAAGCCATGAAAAATGCAACAACAAAAGGAATGACAACCGGTTTTAATAAGTACAGCACCCAAAGGAGCAGCACTATCCCAGACAGGATAAAAATGCGACGCAAGGTACGATCGACCATAGAAATTCGCCTTTTTTCAGTTTATTCGTTATAGAAGTTAAAATATTTGAATAAAGATAGCATTTTAGCGCATAAATAACATAAGAGTTTCGTATATTCAGGTATAATCGCCCCGCGAATGCGGAGACTTCATTATGAGCAACTCAACTTCTAACCCAACCACTGGTTTAAGCTATAAAGATGCTGGTGTCGATATTGAAGCGGGCGACGCGTTAGTCGATCGTATCAAATCTGTCGCTAAGCGCACGACTCGTCCTGAAGTGATGGGTGGATTAGGCGGCTTTGGCGCACTTTGTAAAATTCCGAAAGGTTATGAAGAACCTGTGCTCGTATCTGGCACAGATGGTGTAGGAACTAAATTACGTTTAGCGTTGAACCTAAACCGCCATGACACAATTGGTCAAGATTTGGTGGCAATGTGTGTAAATGACTTGCTGGTGTGCGGTGCTGAACCTTTATTCTTCTTAGACTACTATGCAACAGGTCACTTAAATGTAGACGTTGCAGCCAATGTTGTTACAGGAATTGGTAAAGGCTGTGAGCTTGCAGGCTGTGCGCTTGTAGGTGGTGAAACTGCTGAAATGCCAGGCATGTATGAAGGTGAAGATTACGATCTTGCAGGCTTCTGTGTGGGCGTGGTTGAGCAAAGCAAAATTATTGATGGCTCTAAAGTGAAAGCTAGTGACGTTCTGATTGGTGTAGCATCTTCAGGGGCACACTCAAACGGTTACTCTTTACTTCGTAAAATTTTAGACGTAAAAAATGTTGATTTAACTCAACTAGTCGATGGTCGTCCACTGGCTGACGTTGCCATGGAACCAACACGCATTTATGTCAAATCAATGCTAGAACTGTGCAAACAAGTTGATGTGCATGCTATGGCACACATTACAGGTGGTGGTTTACCAGGTAACTTACCACGTGTATTGCCAAATGGTGCGCAAGCAGTGATTGACGAATCATCTTGGGAATGGCCAGAACTGTTCAAATTGTTACAACGTGAAGGCGGTGTAGAACAGTTTGAAATGTATCGCACCTTTAACTGTGGTGTAGGTATGGTTGTTGTTGTAGATGCCAACGATGCAGACAAAACAGTTGAACTTCTCAACAGCCTTGGCGAAAAAGCTTGGGTGATGGGTCATATTCAAGACAACGCCGAATCCGTTGAAGGCGCAGATGAAAAAATTCGCGTAATTTTTGCGTGATTTGACTCAGATGATCAAAATAGCTGTCCTCGTTTCAGGCAGCGGAAGTAACTTACAAGCCCTGATAGATGCCAATCTTTCAGGGCAAATTGTTGGGGTTATTTCCAATAAGCCTGATGCCTATGCTTTACAACGCGCTCAACAAGCAGGGATTCAAACTGCAGTGATTGAGCACAAACAATATCCGAGTCGTGAATTATTTGATGATGTCATGCATCAACAATTACTTGCATGGGATGTTGATTTGGTGGTGCTTGCGGGCTTTATGCGTATTTTAAGTGCCAAATTTGTGCACGCTTGGGAAGGTAAAATGCTCAACATTCATCCTTCACTCTTGCCGCATTATAAAGGCATGCACACCCATCAACGTGTACTCAATACAGGCGATACCTTACACGGCTGTACTGTGCATTATGTCACTGCTGAATTGGATGCAGGTCAGGCACTTGCACAAGGTGTGTTGCAAGTAAACATCCGCGATGATGCCGAAAGTTTGGCAAACCGTGTGCATGTGTTGGAGCATTTGATTTACCCGCAAGTGGTTGAATGGATTTGTAACGGAACCATTCAGCACACTGCGCAGGGCGTGATCTACCGCCAACAACTTTTACAACAACCTGTACAGTTTTGCCATTTTTAAATATTCTTTAAGTCTGTAGCTTTTACAATATACGAAAAAACGCCTGTTGATCAGGCGTTTTTTATGGCTCGTACTTGGTTCGGACTGAATCAAACAGAAGCAGCTTTACTCTGCTGTGCCTGAATCAAGTCTTTAATCAACTGCACCGTGGCTTCAGGTTTTTCTAAAGGGAACATATGTCCACCTTCAACCACCTGATAAACAATGTTGAACTTCTTGGCGGTAATTTGTGGGAAACCTGCTTTTAAGAACGGACCTTTTTTTGCAATCACCAATTCTGTCGGCACTTGCAGTTTTGCTTGCGGCAACCACCACAGTGAGGGATTGGTTCTAAAAATATTGACTTCGTCCATTTTTGGAATGGTCAATTGTACTCCGCCTCGCACATGGTCATCAGTCAAAGCATGCTCGATATAAGCCTGAAAACAATCGGCATCGAAATCTTGATAAAAACCTTTCGGACGCAATAAGTCTGCTGCTTGCTCACGACTTTCCCAATGATCACGACGGCGCAAAGACAAAGATGCAGGCGACAGTTGATCTACTGCTTTAAGCTTAAACATTTTGGCAAAATGTAAAAACACCGATGCTTTACCCATAATTAAAGGTGGATCAAGCATGATCACTTGTTCAAATAATTCAGGGCGTTGTAAAGAGGCTTGAAACGACAACACTGCACCTAAAGAATGCCCCAACGCAATCACTTTACGTCCCTGAGCTTGACGCACAACACTGTCAATCACTTGTTGGGTTAAGCTTTGCCAATGATTATCAATCGGATAACGCTTATCTGGCCCCAACAAAGGGACGTAAATCACATCGTAATCATCTTTAAGTAAATCAAACAGTTTTTGATAAACCTTCGATGGCACGCCATTGGCATGCGCAAAATGAATCAGTGGTTTCATTGTAATTTCGCGTTTTGCTCAGTCTGAATATGTTGAGATAAAGAAGTGGCAAAGCCCTCTCCCACTGCTGCACCCATACGACCCAACACAGAGTCTAAAGGACTGTGTTCAATGGTATAGTTCACTGTTTTATCTAGGTTTAAATCACGCTTCAGGCTATTTAAACTGCCAATCTTATCGGCAATGCCTAAAGTCACGGCTTGCTCACCTGTCCAGAACAGACCTGAGAAAATCGCAGGATCTTGTGATTTCAGTTTCGCGCCGCGTCCATCTTTCACTGCTTGAATAAAGTGGCCATGCACATTATCTAATACGGCTTGCACATGTTTTTTCTGTTCAGGATCAACAGGTTGTGTCATCGACAATAAGGCTTTATTTTCACCTGAGGTCATAGTACGATCTTCCACACCCATCTTCTGCATTAAACCGCTCAGCCCATAATTTGGCATAATCACGCCAATTGAACCCACCAAACTTGATGGATTGACAATAATTTCATCTGCAGCGGAAGCAATGTAATACGCACCTGAAGCGCCAGTATCGCCAATCACGGCATAGAGTTTTTTCCCTTGATGCTGTTTTTTCAGATATTGAATTTCTTGCCAGATTTCATCTGACTGCACAGGTGAACCACCCGGAGAATTAATATTTAGCACCACCGCCTGACTGTTGCTGTTTTCATAGGCTTTTTTCAGTGACTTGATGGTGTCATTGCTGTTCACACTTTGCTTATCAGATGCAATTGTGCCAACAATATCCACCACCGCGATATGTGGACTCGCTGCCGATGGATTCGTGGTCGTGGTACTGCACCCTTTGCCCATTATCACCAACAGTAAAAATATATAAGCAAAAGTTAAAAACTTAAAGAAAATCCCCCAACGACGTGCACGACGTTGTTCTTCAACTGAAGCTAAAACAGCTTTTTCTAATAGTTTCCACTCATTGCCTGTGGGCTGCTGTGCTTGTGGAGATATTTGTTGTGATTCATTTTGTGGTTTTGGTGGCCAATCGGACATGAAACAATCCAAAAAATAGTAAATTTGCTCCATTATATACACGGAATTGGCAAAAACTGTCTAAAGCCTGTATTTTCTCCTATAATATTTTACATCTTTATCCTTTCTATCAATTGATGCTGTCGTTATGACCGAACCTGCACCGACAACGGCTTTATCGCGCCTGCTTGATTTTGTCAGTCGACAACCTTTAACAGTTGCGCGTTTTTTTGCAAAATCTTTGGCTTTTTTGGTCAATACACTGCGTTTGAGTAAAACCTCTCAAACCATTCAACTCAATCTACAAATTGCGCTTCCTGAGCTGAACTCACAACAACGCGAACAGATTATCCAGCAAGCAATTCGTAACGAACTGACCTCTTATTTTGAGTTTTTTCATATTTGGGGATCAAGCAATCAAAAAAATATTCAAAGAATCCATCAGGTACATGGTTTAGAACTATTACAAGATGCACTGGCTGCACAAAAGGGTTTGGTCTTAATTGTGCCGCATTTTGGCACTTGGGAAATTATGAATGCGTGGATCGCTCAATATACGCAAATGACCATCATGTATAAACCTGTCAAAAACCCTGCGGCAGATGATTTTGTGCGCCAAGCACGTAGCCGTGAACAGGCACATTTAGTCCCAACAGATGAATCTGGGGTACGTCAAATTTTTAAAGCACTCAAACAAGGCGGAACCACTGTCATTTTGCCAGACCATACCCCAAATATAGGTGGTGAGATGATTCCTTTTTTTGGTATTCCGTTGGAATCGAGTAATTTAAGCGCCAAATTGATTCAGAAAACTAAAGCAAAAGCTTTGTTCTTATATGCGTTAAGAAATGCAGATCAAGGCTTTGATATGTATATCGAAGCGATAGATGAGCACATTTATCAGTGTGATGCCAATGCAGGGACAGCTATTATTCACCGTGCAATTGAAGATTTGATCCGTCGTTATCCTACACATTATCACTGGAGTTATAAACGCTATAAAGCCCATCCAGATTTACGTGGGGTCTATCATAAACCTGTGCAAGAAGCCTTGGCAGATGTGCAGGCTGTACGTGCCCAGACACAGAACCAAACTAACGCTGCAACCACAATTTCTGCTGCCGATACGGCTGTATAAGCATACGCTGTTGTGCATCTACAGAAAAACGTACGCTGCCCTGTTGTATGGTGTTCATGAACGGAATATTGAGCGCAGCTAAACGTTGCTGAACTAAAGAACTAGGATGTCCATAACGATTATCAAAACCTGCAGATGCCACGGCCAATTTGGGTTTAAAATGTGCTAAAAAATCATAGGCAGAACTGTGCTTACTCCCATGATGACCCAAAATTAACACATCTACTTTTAAATCAGGATATTCCTGCAACAATTGATATTCAGTTGCCCAACCTGCATCGCCCATCACTAAAAAATGCTGATATGGCTGTGCGGATGGCACTGAAATATACAACACACATGACAACTCATTTTGTTGCTGTGCGGCATAGGGTAATTGACTCGGTTTAGGAGATAAAACTTGTATCTGTACCTGATGTGGTAAAGACCACTGTTGCCCTTGCTGACACAAATTAAACTTGCTATTTACTGCCACATCTACGGTCTGATTGGCAAAGACATGCTGAATATTGACTTCATTTTGCAAATGAGGAAATGCACCACTATGGTCTTGGTCTAAATGACTTAAAACCACCAAGTCCAGTTGTTTAATACCATGCACCGCTAAAAACGGACGTAAAATTTGCTGTCCAATACTAAACTTACTTTCATCATAAGAACCGCCCACATCAATCATCATGTTGTAATGACCTGAACGTAAAAATAAAGCTTGTCCCTGCCCCACATCGAGTACTGTTAATTCAAATGGTTGTCGTTGGCTATCGACTATAATCAGTGGAACAAAACATAAGATTGCCCAAGTTTTAGGCAATACCGATTGTGGTAAAAATAGCAGAAATAAGCCTAAACATAGACAGACATACACCGCTGCAGACATCGACAAAGTATGTAACCGTGGTACAAAAACGGTTTCCATCCCCCGAAAAATCAAGCGCAACAAAGCCATAGCTAGATCATTCAATTGAAACAGTATTGACGCCAAGGGTTCAAAAATAAAAAAGCAAATTCCTGCCAAAACATCTAAAGGCACGATCAGCATACCAATCAATGGAATTGCGATGATATTAATAAGCGGTGCAATCCACGCCACTTGTTTAAAAAACACAATCACCAAAGGAAATAAGGCAATAAAAATTTTCCATTGCGACTCGATTAGAATTTTGCTGGCATGTTTCAGTTGCTGCCAACGATTCAGCTCTATACGTGGTTGCGCACTCAAGCTCTGATAAATACGCAGTAGAATAAAACAGGCCCCGTAAGACAGCCAAAAAGCAGCAGACAGTACACTTAAAGGATCAAACCATAATAATAAGGCAGCACTATAAATCAGCAAGGCAAAGCCTTGAAGCTTCTGCTTCAGCACTAACATTACTGTCACTAGACTGCACATCAGCAAGGTTCTTAATGCAGGAATTTCAAAACCGACAAAGGCGGTGTACAGCAATACACAACTTAAAAATGGCAACATGAGCAAGTATTGTTTAGGCATCCACAAATACCAATGCGGACGGTAATACCTAATCAGCTGACGTAATGCCCAACATAGCATGCCTGCAAAAATCAGCACATGTGGCCCTGAAATAGCCAATAAGTGGCTAATTCCAAAACGCTGAAACTGTGCTTCAGTTTCTGCATCTAATAGGCTTTTATCTCCTGTGAGTAATGCAAGAATTAAACCTTGATGATGCAAAGGTTGCTGCTGAATAAACAGTCGAATTTGATAACGCTGCTGTTCAATCCATAATCGAAATTTTGCCCATAACGTCTGTTGGGCACGCCAATGTTGTGTAAACCCCATGGCATAAATTTGTTCAGCCGAGATAGGCTGAATCTGCTCAACCCGAAAACCACTCATGATATTTTGTTGTAAATACCATCGCTCTACATCAAATGCACCTGCTGTGGCATAACTATGTGCAGGGCGAATTTTTCCACTTAATTTATAATAGTGTCCAAGTTCTAAATTTTGCTCTTGATCTACCTGAGTTTGTGCTAAAGTTGCTAACCATGTCACTGTTTGAGGATGTCGGTTTAACACCTCAACCCTTTGTGAAATGCTGTTGTCATTTAGCTGATTTAACTGTCTGACATAAACCACGACTTCAGCAAATTCAGGTTGTAGTTCACGCCATTGCAAACGCTGCTGCATCTGCGTATCCGCATAGATCAAACCGAAAACAAGACTCAAAACACCTGCCACTCCTACATTCAAACATTTCCAATAAATTGAAGATAAGCGAGCTTGCAACAAGTATTGCACAACGATACTGCATAAAATCAGTAAAACCATTGCGCTGGGCATGGCAGTCAGAAGATGTATTGGAAAAGAAGAAGAATGTATTCCGACACAGGCGATCCCAATCACCCAAGCCAGACCAATCAATTGCAGCATGAATATTAAACTTATTATTTTTATTGGCATGCATCATAAAGCCCACCGAAGTGGGCTTCAACAAAACAATCTTATTCCAGCAATTACTGTTTTAAACGCAATCGCTTTTGAGTGGCTTTACGAACTATGCCCCTTAAGCATCTACCCAAACACCATCTTGCATGTGCAAAATGGTATCGGCAGATTTTGCCAACTCTTCATCATGAGTCACAATCAGCATCGCCATGTTAAATTCACTACGTAATTCACGCAGCAATTCAAAAATTTTAACTGCAGTTTTGCGGTCTAAGTTTCCAGTAGGCTCATCGGCAAGCATGAGTGCGGGTTTCGCCACCAACGCACGTGCCAATGCAACACGCTGACGTTCTCCTCCAGAAAGCTCACCAGGTTTGTGGGTTAAACGATGCGACAAACCGACACGCTCAAGCAGATACTCTGCCTGTGCCTTCACCTCTTTATAGTTCGTGCCTGCGCGTAACATTAACGGCATCGCCACATTTTCAAGCGCACTAAACTCAGGCAGCAAGTGATGAAATTGATAAACAAAACCGAGGTATTGATTACGCAAATAACCGCGCTCAGCTTCGCCTAAATTGTCAAAACGCTGACCATTTAAAAATACTTCGCCTGTACTTGGTCGGTCTAAGCCACCTAAAACATGCAATAAGGTACTTTTACCCGAACCACTCGCCCCAACAATAGACATAAATTGCCCCTGCTGAACTTGTAAATCTAGACCACGAATCACTTCAACAGTGGTTTTGCCATCGGTAAAGTGTTTAGAAACTTGTTTGGCTTCCAGAACAATCTTACTCATAACGCAATGCCTCTGCTGGTTGAATTTTCGCGGCACGTAATGCAGGGTAAATCGTCGCCAAGAAACTTAAAATTAATGACAAGCTCACAATCACCACCACATCTTGCCATCTTAAATATGAAGGTAAGTAGTTGATAAAGTAGGCATCAAATAAGTTTAGCCCTAATACATTATTCAACCATGCAATAAAGCCACTGATACTGGACGCGAAAATAATCCCCAAGATTGCACCTGAAACCGTGCCAATAACCCCAATGACCGTACCTTGCACCATAAAAATTTTGGTAATCGTGCTTGGTGATGCACCCAAAGTTCTTAAAATCGCAATATCCGATTTTTTATCGGTCACGACCATCACCAAAGACGACACGATATTAAATGCAGCCACCAAAACAATTAGGAATAACAATAGGCTCACCATTGCCTTTTCCATTTGAATGGCGCTAAACAAGTTGCCGTGCGTATAAGTCCAGTCCGAAGCATAAAAATTGGCAGGTAGCTCTTGCACAATATCTCGAGATACTTGTGGTGCAGCAAAAATATCATCCAGTTTTAAACGTACACCTTGCGCACCATCGGGTAAACGCAGCAAAGTCGAAGCATCATTCAGGGCGATATATCCCATCATCGAATCGACTTCTGCACCAATACTAAAAATACCAACCACTTTGAAGCGTTTAAAACGCGGTACAACCCCTGCAGGGGATGGCGTTGCTTCAGGTAAAACCAAGGTGATGCTGTCGTTTAAACCCAAACCCAAGGCATCAGTCATTTGTTTGCCCAAAACAATACCGAACTCACCCTTTTTCAGATTGTCGATACTGCCTGCAACCATGTGGTTTTGAATGATGGATACTTTCTTTTCGTATTCGGGTTCAATTCCCGTGACCATAATGCCCGACACTTGCCCTTGTGCAGTCAACATGCCTTGCAATTGCGTAAATGGTGCAGCACCAACAACATGCTTATGTTGCTCAACTTTCGTTGCAAGTTCTGGCCAATTTGTTAAAATTTGTGTTGATGAAACAGTGGCTTGAGGTATCATGCCCAAGACACGATTTTTTAATTCACGATCAAAACCATTCATCACCGAAAGTACGGTAATGAGGACGGCAACACCCAAAGTTAGACCGATCATCGAAACTAAGGCAATAAAAGAAATAAAGTGGTTACTGCGCCGAGCGCGCGTATATCTCAACCCTATATATAGCGAGATTGGTTTAAACATACCATCAAGTCCGAGGTAATACATTATGGAAAATTTACAGCATCAAAGCGTCGCGTCTGAACGTCGTGTCATGTCACGAATTGATGCTGCCCTGAGAATCAATTACCAGATCATTTCTGACGATGTTGCGCTGAACGACCCTTACGATGCTAATTTTGTTTTACCGCGTTATTTTCTACTACTCGCAGAATTAGATCAATTTGATCATGCATTAAACTACGAATTAGAACAATTAACTGAAAAAGATCAACAAATTGCTCGAATCTTATCCTTATTCAACCAAAAATTAAACCTTATTACAGGGTCTTTATACGATGCAATTGTACAAAGCATGTTACCTATCCCTGAACAGGTCAATTTTTCAGAAAGTGGTTTCAGTTTTTATAGTGAACGTGAATTAAACACGGGCAGTTATATTCATGTCACGCTCAGCCATCCTGAAAAATTTTTCCATATAGCCGCAACCGCGCAAGTGGTTTACAGCCGTGAAGAAGAAAATGGACAATATCGTACTGGGGCGTATTTTATTACTCTACACCCTCAAGATCGCGTCAAACTTGCAGAAGCCGTTGCTTTAAAACAAGCATAATCTCAGAAATAAAATAAATCATTTCTGCATGTTCGCGTATATAAAATCACGTGGATAACGCCATCTTTGCATATCGTTAGGATGGTGTTTTGATTTTCTAAGCCAATGCCCGACTTGCTTTAAGATCACGATAAAAATACAGCACTAAGCCTGACAATAAAACCAAAGCGCCCACAAATACCATGACCGATAAAGCTTCTTGATTGAATAAAGCACCAATCAACAAAGCAATCATTGGCGTCATGACGGTGGTTAAAGATAAGGTGGTCGCCTGAATATTCTGCACCAATTTAAAATAACAGAACATTGCAATCAAAGAAGCCATGATCACGGTATAAAGTAAAGCTGCGATAGATTTAAGACTCGGCAAACTAGTCGGTACATATTGCCAAATAAACGGCACAATACATAAAGCCGCAATGGTTGATACCAAAATCGAGCCAGTTGCCTGTGCTACAGGTTCAACTTGCGCATTAACTTTTTTCACCCAGAAAATAGACATGGTGTAGGTCAATACACTAAACAGCATTAAAACAATACCCAGAGGATGCACATGCTGTGTTTCGCCGCCAAAGCAGATGATGCCAAGCCCTAAAATGGACACTGTCATTCCGATCCATTGAATACGTGCCAAATGCAACTGAAACACAAAACGACCAATCAAACCTGCTATGATGGGGGTCAGACCAAACATCAGGGCGATAATGCCTGAGCTTAAATAAGCGGTGGCAATGTAGGTGAAAATTTGTGAACCGATCAGACTAAACGAACCTGCCAAATAACTATGCCACGCTTGTAGATGATGTGGAAATTTCACTTTTAACAGCAGCAATAAAATAATAGCTAAGGGCAAAGCAATGAAAAAACGTAGCACCAAAGCCCAAAGCATGTGTAAATCTGACACACTCCAGACAATTGCCAAAGGCGTTGTTGCCCAAATGAAAACCAATAAGGCATAGGTCATCATAATATTGGTTTTAGAAGGCATGCGTGACTCGTATTAAGCAGTTTTACGTTTTTGCTTTTGGATGGTTTGATCTAGACTACTTGAAAACTCACGTTTATCACGTTCTGAAATAGGTGCTGGCCCACCTGTTTGTACGCCTGCACCACGCAAAGTATCCATAAAATCACGCAAATGCAGACGCGCTTTCACATTGGCAACAGTATAAATTTCACCACGTGGATGAATCGCTATTCCGCCCTTTTCAATCACTTGTGCCGCTAGTGGAATATCCTGCGTGATCACAATGTCGTGTTCCTTCATGCGATCTACAATTTCCTGATCGGCGGCATCGGCACCATGCATCACTTGAATAGAGTTAATCCGTACCGAAGGCGTAATCCCGACCGATTGATTGGCAACAAAAGTGACTTCAAGTTGGTAACGATCTGAAGCACGTAAAATGACTTCTCTTAGAATTTTAGGTAATGCATCTGCATCAACCCAAAGTTTAAATGGCAGCACTGTGCAACCCTGATAATAATATGCGACTAGTGTATCAAACTCATTACATTGCAGTATGTTTAAAATGCTCAGAATTGCATGCTAAAGTGTAGATGGATGTGATTTTGTTTCTGCTGCATCGCTGTCCACAATCTGTACAAATGCAGTGGCATTACATGAAATTTCAGCCAAAGACTTGAAAAATCGAAATAACCCTCGATCTAAGAGTAAAGAAAAGAACCCAACATCTCAAAGTGCTTATGAACAATCAAAATAGACCAGAAATCATCCGCATTGAAGATCAGAACTTCGGCAGCCATGTTGAACATTGGAATTTACTCACGGATGAACCCTGCACCGAAGTTCCAAAATGGTTAGGACTGGCTCTAGATGCACCAATTATGCCAATGGGTTTATGCCGCCAAGAAGCAGAAATGGATCAAAGCACATGGCTGATTCAAGGCCCAAGCAAAGAGGCAATTCAATTGACACAAGTGATTGCGGTTGAAAATAACAAACCACAAGCTGTAAAAACGGCTTTCCCTTGCTTTGAAAGTCCTTACAAAGTTGAAGCTAAAATTGAACGTATCATTAGCTGCAAATCTAACACTCAAGCGGTGCTTCGACTCAATTTAGGCAACAACAGTATTGTCTATGCTTTTGACAGTTTATACAGCGTCAACCATCAACAATACCAAAAAGATCAAACCTACTGGGTGCATTTAAACGCATGGGCGTATGAACTTGAAGCTGTTGCTGAAGGCGAACAATTGGTGGTCGATGATCCTGCGTCAATTAAACACCATCGTGCGCTGAATGATATTTTAGCAGCCAATGATGGTGTTGCACCTGCCAATCTGCAAGAACAAATTGACGCATGGCAACCTAAGTCCGAAGATGACAAAGCACCTGTAACGGTGGATTTTTCTAAAATGGTCGCATATTTATATGGCGAAAATATCGGTCAGGAAGATGAAGCTTGGTTTCAGGGCAATGTTGTTGGTAAAACCAGTTTTGAATTCATGAATCAAGCCTATACTGTTTATGATGTCACTCTAATTCATGATGAAAATCAGCCTGCGATTTTAATTCGTCTTGCAACTAAAAATCCTGCGCACCAAAACTTTGAAATTGGACAATACATTCGTGGCAATATTTGGATTCAAGCCAATATTCACAATATAAAACAGTAGTTTATTAAAAATAAACCTCAAAGTAGCTGTCTAAATAATAAATTCATATTCATCATCCCCCCATCCTCGCCTTCTCCTCAGGGAGAAGGAACTTTGAATACTTATTTCACTGATGGCTTATAATCAATTTTTGATTGTTAAAAGCGTGCTATTGATAGTATGAATATATTGATGCTTATTTAAGCATTTTAAATTCAAAAAAACGCAGTTATCCACAGCTTTAAATTTATTATAAATTCAAAATCAGCCATATTTTAAATCGAATATGTGGATAAGTTATTTTAAAACCCAAACATCTGCACCAAGCACCGTAGATAATCTGAAAGCCTTGAGTGGTGCGGATTTTAAAAATCAACACAGAATTAATTCATTATTGGCAGATATTATATTTAAAATAAAATTAGTACTTTATTTAATCAATTTTTTATGCTAAAAATATAGCCGTATTTAAATATTTAACGATAAATAGATCATCGGAAAATAATATCTATGAAAATCGTGCAAGAAGAAAACTTACAGCATGTAGAACATCAACTTGAGCAACGCTATCAGCTCGACCCGATGTCTTGCCTATTTTTTGCATTAGGCATGCTGCTCTCCGCCTACGGCTTACACTATTTTGTGTTCTGAGTTTCACTCATCAACAAGCCTCTATGACTTTTCACCTATTTCTATAAAAAAAACCCAGCTAATTCAGCTGGGTTTTTGCTTTTTACTACTATCAATTAACCGTGACGTTTTGCAAAGTCATCCATAAAGTTAACCAAAGCTTGTACGCCATCTAATGGCACTGCATTATAAATACTTGCGCGCATACCACCTACAGAACGGTGACCTGCCAAGTTCAACAAACGGTTTTCTTCAGCTTCTTGCAAGAATTGTTTTTCCAGTGCGGCATCAGCCAAAGTAAACGGAACGTTCATAATTGAACGGTTTGCGCTATAAATTGGATTCGCGTAGAAATCGCTTGAATCGATATAACCGTATAATAATTTCGCTTTTTCTAGGTTAGCTTGATGAATCGCATCTACACCACCGTTTTGCAATAACCACTCAAACACTAAACCAGACAAATACCATGCATAAGTTGCAGGTGTATTCACCATGGAATCATTTTTTGCCTGTGCTGAATATTTCAAAATGCTTGGAATTTCAGGCTTGGCTTGATCAAGCAAATCTTCACGTACAATCACAATGGTTAAGCCTGCTGGGCCAATATTTTTTTGCGCACCTGCATAAATCAGACCAAATTTAGATACATCTAAAGGTGCAGATAAAATGCTTGATGAGAAATCACATACCAACGGTTTGTCTGTTTCTGGAATATTGGCAAACTGCAAACCACCAATTGTTTCGTTATCTGCATAATGCACATAGGCAGCATCGGCAGATAAGTTCCATTGGCTTTGTTCGCTAATGGCATGCTTACCTTCAATCTGAATACCCGCTTCAACGACATGAATATCGCCATAGCGCTGCGCTTCTTTTAAGGCTTTTTCAGACCAAATACCCGTGTGGATATAATCTGCCTTGTTGTTTTTACCCAACAAATTCAATGGAATCGCAGAGAATTGTAGCGATGCACCACCCTGCAAGAACAATACTTTGTAGTTCTCAGGAATATTCATGAGTTTGCGCAGGTCTGCTTCCGCTTTTTCAGCCATGGCAACATAGTCGGCACTACGGTGGCTCATTTCCATGATCGAAAGACCTTTGCCATGCCAGTCAAGCATTTCAGCTTGAGCTTTTTCAAGTACGGCAGTCGGTAATGCTGCAGGACCAGCACAGAAGTTGTACGCGCGCATGATTTTTCCTTTCAGAGTGAAACACAATAAAATGATGGCATTTAACCATATCTGGCAGGGTCTTGCACAAAATTATTTCAATCTATGAGCCAAGATAGAGTCAAAAAATCAATGTAGATTCGAGGGATAAATTTACTAAATCAAAAAAAGAGGTTGAAATGTGTGCGACAATATCTGTCGCAAATTGATCAAAAAAACCACCCACTACTCCTAATTAAATGATATTTTAAATAAATATTAAAGGAGAAATAAACAATGACAACATTCCTCAATCACTTTAAGGTAGATAAAAATTTACTTGAAGTTGACTTCTTTGACCCTAATCTGGAAACAGATACTCGCTTATACATTGATAGTTATTATTTAACTCGTTGTGAGAACATTCATTCCAAGTCTGCTCTGACTACTCAGCAAAATTTTATGAAATGTTTAATGGAAGCTCTTAAAGAAAAAGATGAAATTAAAGCAAGAAAATTATGCTCCCATTTTCCTGAGCCCAAATATACTGGCATTGGTGCAACTAAAGAAGGAGTAAATGGCAAAGGATCACACGATATTAAAGTTGAATATATACTCACATGCTTAAAGTCTTCTCAGGCAGCTCAGACAGGCTTATTAGAAGATCTTGAAGAATTAATATTAGTTGCAGATGGTATAGGTCTGGACACTATTTCAGATATAACGACTAGGGTCTGTTGACATTTCATAAATGGCTTGCGCTGTAGGCTAAAACTGAGCAGATCAGGCATGAAACGCAAGGAATAGCGAGATTATTGCTAAGTTTCATAACACAATCTGAGAAAGTTTTAGCCACAGCCTTTCAGGGCGAGCATATTTTTTGCTGCTATTGCGTTATGTGCCAGTCATTTAAAATGACTAAATTTCCTGTCCCATGCCTTATAGCAGCTAAAAAATATGCGTTGCCGCAAACATAGACGAATTGTCAACAAACCCTAATATTTGCTTTAAACATTTTGCAGAATATACATTAGAACAATGTGAAAAATTAGGTATAGAAACGACTGAAACAAAAGAGGCTATTCATTTCTTTTGTGCAATCGATAACGAATGGAAAAAATCAAAATTTTCACTTCCTCACGCTCCTTAGGGGCCTAATAAAGTTGTTGGACCTGTAATTTTGTTACCTCAAAATATCTTGGAATCTATGATTAGCTATAAAACTAATTATTTTTTCACTAATATTAGACCTCTTGCGAAAGTAAAAAATTGTTTATACTCATCTCATGAAATATGAAAATTTAACAAGATTTAATGATGAAGAATTTAAACGACTTGTTGGAGTTCCTCGTCCATTATTCTTAAAAATGGTATCAGTGTTACAACATGCTGAACTTGCCAAGAAAAAATCTGGAAGACCTCATTCGTTGTGTTTAGAGGATCAATTGTTGTTAACTTTAAATTACTTACGCTGTTATAGAACTCAAATTGAGTTATCCGCCGACTATAACCTAGCTGAAAGTAATGTGAATCGTACGATTCAGAAAGTTGAAAATGCTCTGATTCAATCACGGATTTTCGCATTGCCGAAAAGGAATCAAAAGTTTAATGAGGGGGATTATGTAATCGTTGATGTTACTGAGTCACAGATTGAGCATCCCAAAAAAACAAAGAAAATTCTATAGTGGTAAAAAGAAGAAACATACGCTAAAAACACAGGTCATTTTTAACCCCCAATTAAAGCAAATTGTAAGTATACAGATTGAAGATGGCAGAAAACACGATCTGAACATTGCGCGTAAGCATTTGAAGGAGATGATTATTTATCCTTATATCATGGCAGATTTAGCCTATAAAGGATTTCATCAGATTAAGAGTAAGTTACTCATTCCAATCAAGAAACCTAACAATTTATCATTACCCCAAATAGCAAAACAGATCAACCAAGAAATCAGTCGGCGTAGGATCACAATTGAACATATCAACGGCAAACTTAAACATTTTCGGATATTAACAGAACGCTATAGAAATAGACGGAAACGATTTGGTCTAAGAATGAATTTAATTGCTGGAATGGTGAATTGGATGCTCTTAAATTAACTTTCGTAAGAGATCTATTGCCACCCCTTTATTTAAAGAAGAAGTTTTACGTAGAGATGCTTCAGCAAGCTTTATTTATTCTTTAAAATCTGGCAGGAAAAGAGTGAATGTAAAAAATGCGAGAGCAACATCCTGAATTTCGAGGGGGGAAAAAGCAATATGGATGAATTAATCGCAAAAAATCGGTAATCCCCCCTAAAAATAATTGAGTTTAAAAGTAGAAAATCGAATAACCTTGATTTAAGGAGATTTTCTATGAAAACATCTAAGTATTCAGACAGCTTGATCATGAGTATCTTGAAGCAAGCTGAAGCAGGAACACCCATACCGAACTTGTGCCGCGAACATGGTATGAGCTCTGCTACATTCTATAAGTGGAAGTCCAAATATGGCGGCATGGATCTTTCAATGATGACTCGGCTTAAAGAACTTGAGGCTGAAAATGCCCGTTTAAAACGCATGTATGCTGATGAGCGGCTAAAGTCAGACATCTTGCAAGATGCACTTTTAAAAAAGTTTTAAGGCCTGTTCAGCGAAAGTCACTTGCTCAGCAAGCTACTGAGCAATTTAAGATTTCAATCAGCATGGCCTGCTTAATTTTTAAAGTCAGTCAAACGTGTTATCGCTATAAAGCTCGTTTGGATCAGGAGAATATTCAAATCGCAGATTGGCTGATTAAACTGACCAATGAACATAAGACTTGGGGCTTCAAACTCTGCTTTTTGTATCTGCGTAATATCAAAAACTATCAGTGGAATCATAAACGTGTCTATCGCATTTATAAGGAGCTTGAGCTTAATTTAAGAATCAAGCCTAATAAGCGGATTAAACGAGAACAGCCAGAACCCCTTGCAGTACCGACAGCTAAGAATGAATCATGGTCAATGGACTTTATGCATGATCAACTCAGTGATGGACGTAGTTATCGAGTTCACAACGTGATTGATGACTATAATCGCGAGTCATTGGATATATTGATTGACTTTTCATTGCCAGCAGAACGTGTACTGAGAGGACTTGATCAGCTCATTGAATGGCGAGGTAAACCTAAACGCATTAGAACCGACAATGGCCCAGAGTATATAAGTGAGCTGATGGAAAAGTGGTGTGATCAGCATGGTATTGAGCATGTATTTACTCAACCAGGCAATCCACAGCAAAATGCATATGTTGAGCGATTTAATCGTACAGTACGTTATGAGTGTCTAAATCAATATTTATTTCGAGATCTGAGCGAGGTGCAGGACTATACAACTGACTGGCAGTACTTTTATAATCATGAACGACCTCATATGTCAGTAAATGGTTGTCCACCTATTTTTAAACAATAACAAGGCTTTAGATTTTCTACCCATTAATTCAATTAAAAATGGGGGTATTACCAATCCAAGACTTTTAAAAGAATATAGAGAAAAAGTAGCTAAAAAACGCTATTTAAAAAGAAAAGGTAAAAAAAGAAGATTAGAGGACGCATAAGCGTGCTTTTTATAGACAAATGTACAAGAAACAATACTATAACTTTACACTAGTTCTATCTGCGAACCTTTGATTTATACTAGCGGGATAACATTACCGGCTTTATATCAGTTTAGCGACTTTATGAACTTAAAGAAAAATAAAAGACAGCTTGTCTGGGGTTTAAATCTGCTTGCATCTATGATGTATGGCAACTTTGCTCATGCACAGAGCATCAGCTTTCAGGATGCTGAACGTCAGTTGTTGCAAAATTCTTATAGCAGCCTAGCCTATCAAAGTCTGGAACAGGCTTCAAAACTTGAAGCTGAAGCAGTAAAAGGCGTAGGTCTGCCACGTGTCGACCTGAATGTTCGTGCCTATGCCTTTCACAGTGAAGTCGATATTCCATTAAAGCAATTTAAAAATAATCTGGAGAATTCACTCTCTCAAGGCGTGAATGGCCGGCTTAATGAGTGGGAGGCCAGTAATGGCGTGGATCTACCTGCAGGTATTACCGATCCACTGCGTGATGGACTTAACAATACTATTCATAGCGGAGTTGGTCTGATTCCAGATACGTCTAATGTCATCCTTGAAGATCAGGTGATTCGCCCCACTGTTTCCGTGATTATGCCAATATATACTGGAGGCCTCACCCGTAGTGCCAAAGAAATTGCCAATATTCAGGTCGGTCGTAGTCAGCTCAGCAACAAACAGCAGCAAGATACGCAGCGTTTTGAACTGATTCAAAGTTATTTTAATGTGCAGCTCCAAAAGCAATTGCATGCAGCTGCGCTGTTTAATCTGAATGCCATGCAGCAGC
Organism: Acinetobacter seohaensis; assembly: GCF_056431365.1. Taxonomy (NCBI): domain Bacteria; kingdom Pseudomonadati; phylum Pseudomonadota; class Gammaproteobacteria; order Moraxellales; family Moraxellaceae; genus Acinetobacter; species Acinetobacter seohaensis. The sequence continues at coordinate 88,722 of NZ_JBWKMK010000016.1, read as the reverse complement.
ATTATCGCAACGCCTTAAAAATGGAACAGCAAGGTTTTATCAGTAAAGGCCAGCGTATGCAATTTGAAGTGGCACGTAATAATGCCGAGCGCAGCCAGCAAAATACGCAGGCCAATTTGAATGCTGCGCTGTTCCAGCTGAATAATCTGCTTCAGGAAAGTAGCATCACTGAGCTTTCGACGCCTTTATTTGTCAATAAAACCGAGCCACAGGCCTTAAATCATCTGCTAAAAACTTTTAGTCAGAACTCTGCGCTGATTCAAAAAATGCAGCTGGATACCCAATTGGCCCAAGCCAATGTGAAAGCCCAGCAAGCAGCGAAAAAACCAAATGTATTTGCTTTTGGCGAATATAGTCTGGATCAAAATGAAAACTGGATTGTCGGGGTTGCCGCACGCTATAACCTGTTTTCCGGGATCGATAAAAACAAGAATATTCAGGCTGCCGAACTCAAACGCTCTGCAACAGAACTGCTTACTGCACGCACCCAGCAGGAAATTGAAAATCTGATTTATAAATCTTATAGCGAAGCACTTAGTGCACAGCAAAGTGATGTACTTCTGGCACAAAACTTGAAAGCCGCACAGGAAAATTTACGCATCCAAGAATTGTCTTTTAAAGAAGATACGGGCACCGCCACACAGGTCATCGATGCACAAAATATGCTGAGCGGACTACGAGCTGAAACTGCCTTGAATGCTTACAAATATGTGATGTCACTGGCCACACTATTACAAAGCCATGGCTCGATTGCAGAATTTCCAACCTACATTCAACATGCCAACACCCACTATATTCGCTAATGGAGCCGAACATGAACGAAGATCAAAAACCCAATGATCCTGTGAATGAAGTGGCTTCATCCAGCGATACAGAAAAATCTCCTGCGCAACAGGTAGAAACAAAAACTGAAATAGAAAACAACGCGACGACTTCGACCGAGCAACAACAAGCTCCTGAAATCGCTAAAAAGAAAAAATATTTATTGCTCGCCCTGATTCCAGTTCTGCTGGCAGTCATCGCTTTTGGATTGTGGAAAAGCTACCAACCGGCTCCGCTTGAATTGCAGGGTCGTGTAGAAGCTGAAACAGTTCAGGTGGCGACCAAAGTGCCAAGCCGTATTGAAGAAATCTATGTAGAAGAAGGTCAGCGGGTCAAAAAAGGCGATGTACTGGTGCGCTTAAACAGCCCGGAAATTCAGGCCAAAAAACAGCAAGCCGCAGCGGCTTTACAATCTGCGCTGGCCTTACAATCGACTGCTGAACGTGGCTCGCAGGAAGAAAATATCGCCAGTCTGTATGCCAACTGGCAATCGCTGAAAGCACAGCAAAATTTAGCCAAAGTTTCTTATGAGCGTGGTGCAAATTTATTGAAGGAAGGTGTGATTTCACGCCAGCGCCGTGATGAATTGTATGCAGCCAGTCAATCAGCGGCGCAAATGACAGAAGCAGCGTATCAGCAATACGCACGTGCCAAACGTGGCAGCACCTCGCAGCAAAAGAGTTCTGCCGATGCACAAGTAGATATTGCCCAGGCTGCGCTGGATGAAGCCAATGCTTTAGAAGCAGAAACCCAATTAGTAGCACCTGTAAACGGAACGGTGTCTAAAACCTATGGCAAAGTCTCGGAGCTGGTAGCCACCGCAGTCCCTGTGGTCAGCCTGATTGAAGATCAAATGTGGGTGAGCCTGAATATTCGTGAAGACCAATATGCCCCATTTCAGAAAATGAGCAGTATTGAAGGTTATATTCCCGCCCTAGATAAAACCGCCACTTTTCAAATTAGACAGATCAGTGCTGAAGGTGAATTTGCCACCATTAAGACCACACGTCAAACCGGCGGTTATGATGTGCGCAGTTTTAAGCTTCATCTTGTACCCACACCAGCGATTTCTGAACTGAAAGTCGGGATGAGCGTGTTATTTAAACTGAAAGAGACCCGATAATGTGGACGGGTATATGGCGCGAACTGCGCTATCTGCTCAGCGAAAAATGGGATCTGTGTCTGGTCACGCTGGCACCTGCACTGGTGATTATTTTATTCAGCAGCATGTTTGCTCAAGGGAAATCGGATCATTTACCGATTGCGATTATTGATCAAGACCAGAGTGCGCTGAGTCAAAGCATTTATCAACATGTGGCGCTGAATCATACTCTTAAAATTGCTACGGTGTCGGAACAAACAGCTGAAATTGAGCGCCTGTTAAATCAAAATAAAATTTGGGGTTATATCCATATTCCAAGCGGTGCCGAGCAACGTCTGGTTCGTGCCCAGGATGCTGACATCAGTATTGCTTTTAACCAGAGTTATTTCAGTATTGGAAATACCATTTCCTCGGCCATGCTGGTCAGTACCCTACAAGCACTCGCTGAATTTAGCGGACAGCAATATCTGGGCAACCGACTCCCCTCTCTCGAAGCACCGTCACCGCATATTAAAATATCTCCGCTGTATAATCCGCAGCTGAATTATGAATTCTATCTGGAACCCTATGTCATTCCGGCAATTCTGCATTTACTGCTGTGTTGTTGTGTGGCATTTTCCGTCGGTCAGGAACTGAAGCGGCAGACCTTAACAAGCTGGATTAGCAACTCATCCATCTGGATGGCATTGCTGTCTAAGAACCTGATCTATGTGGCTATTTTTAGTCTATGGACCTGGATCTGGATGTTCTGGCTGATTGAAATTCGCGGCTGGTTTGTTGCCGGCTCGCTCGCTCTGATTCTATCGGCACAATTTCTGCTATATAGCGCTTATGCATTTTTAAGCAGTGCAGTGGTTCTGGCAACCAAAGATTTAAGTAAATCTTTTGGCATCATTGCGGTCTATGGTGGTTCATCTTTAAGTTTTGCCGGTGTGACTTTACCTTTAAATAATGCGCCCCTATTCACACAGTTCTGGTCCAATATTATTCCGTTTACGCCCTATGCCAAATTACAAACTGAACAATGGGTGATTGGTAGTCCATTGCATATTTCACTGCAAGCTGGATTCATGCTGCTGATCTATGCCCTAGTTTACGCTCTGCTGGCTTATCTGTTTCTTAAAAAAATAGTTAAAGGAGCAGTCCAATGAAATCCCTCTGGTTTTACTATCTGCAAAGCTTTAAGGATATTGTCAGTCACGGCACGATCTTTACCACGCTTATTCTATCCGTCTTGTTTTACAGCTTTTTTTATCCAACCGCTTATCAGGCACAGCAGGCTGAAGCCTTACCGATTATTATTGTCGATGAAGAACAAAGTAACTTAAGCACCCGTATTATTGGTCAAGTGGCACAAAGCCCCAATGTGGAGATTGAGGCGATTACCGGCAATTTTTCCGAGGCCAAACAATGGGTGGAATCACAAAAAGCCGATGGTATTTTACTTCTGCCGGACAATTTATCGCAAAGCTTAAGGCATGGTGAAACAGGTGGCATTGGCCTGTATTTAAGTACAGCCAACTTTTTAGTAACCAAACAAATTGGTCTGGGCTTAGCCACATCAGTTGAGCAAACTTTGGCAGATTATACTGAACGCTTTGGCAAGGTCTCGGATTTTTCACCTGCCCTTTCTGTGCATCAAATTCCTTTATTTAATCCGCTGTCCGGCTATGGCAGCTATGTCTTTCCTGCGGTTGCACCTTTAATTATCCACCAAACCATTCTTTTGGGTTTGAGTATGCTGATTTTGGTATATCGGGAAAGAAAAATAGAATTAAACACAAATGCATTGATTGGGATGTGTTTAGCGGTCTTCACCATTGGTTGTCTGGGATGTTTCTATTTATTCGGCTTTAGCTTCTGGCTATTTGATTATCCGCGCGGTGGCAACCTGCTCGGGATGCTGCTGGCTGTTGCGGTTTTTATCTACACGATAATTGGCATGACCTGCTTATTTGCTAGTTTTCTGGATCTGCCGGAACGTGCGGGGCATGTCATTGTATTCACTTCTATTCCACTGTTCTTTTTATCTGGTGCGGCCTGGCCGCATGGTGCCATGCCCACCTGGATGCAAGTCGTTGGCGAAATCCTGCCCTCTACCCAAATTGTGCAAATGTTTATTCAACTCAATCAGATGGGTGTGCCTACAACACTGATCTTGCCTAAATTGCTCTATCTTGGAATGATCGGTAGCTTGTGCTTTTTTTTGGCTTATCGACGTTTAATTTCTGGTCATCAAAGCAGATAGAGCATTATAGCAATGCTCCTATTCCACTTATTTACCCGATTCGCCAAAGACTTGAATATTGAAATTACGAATCTTGTTGCTACCATTCGGCTTGTCAAAACTAACATCATACTGAACCAGATTTTCCGGATAGGCAATTTCATAGCTGACCTTATATTGCCCAAGCTGATTGGTTGCTTCTTCAATCTCTTTGGTCATTAAAGTCTTAGACTTGTATTCACCTTGAGGAATTGAACGTGAAAAGCGTTTCATCAGCTTTTCATTGTCCTTAAACTGGGTTTGCAACTGCGGCTCTAACTGATCCAAAAACTCGTCATACTTCCCATCACGCAAATCCTCATAGGCTAGCTGTGCCGCCTTTTCCTGTTCAGGACTCGGATCTGGAATATTGTCCATTGAATTACAGCCACTCAATGCAACCGCTGCTGCCAACAACATTAATTTGGTTTTCATCGCTTACCCTTATGCAGTCAACGTTTATAAAAAAGGACGCCGAAGCGCCCTTTTTATCAGTAAAAAACTTATTCTTCTACTGAATTTTCACCGTCTTTTTCCACTTGCTCAGTTTCAGCAACTGCATCCGTTTCAGCCACTAAAGATTCTGCACCTTCAATCGCTTCAACAAACTCGTCTTCTTCAACAGCTTCAATCGCTTCTACACCCACCAGTGTTTCGTTTTCACCCAAGCGGATTAAACGTACACCTTGTGCATTACGACCTGTTTGCGCCACTTCAGAAGCGCGAGTACGCACTAATGTACCGCCATCAGAAATCAGCATCAGTTCTTTGCTTTCATCAATAGCAACTGCACCGACCAATTCACCATTACGTTCAGAGGTCTTAATGGCAATCACACCTTTACCACCACGTTTTTTGGTTGGGAAGTCGTCTACAGGTGTACGCTTACCATAACCATTCGCCGAAGCACACAAAACTTCGCCTGTTTCTGGTACTACGACTAGCGATACGATACGGCTGATGAGTGCTGAATCTGAACTGTCTTCATCATCGCCATCGACTTCTACATCTTCGACATCTTCAACTTGTGCTGAACCAAAGCTGACACGCATACCACGTACGCCTTTGGCCGCACGACCCATTGAACGTACATCGGTTTCAGCAAAACGAATCGCTTTACCTTCATTGGAGAACAACATAATTTGCTGTTCGCCATCGGTAATTGCAACACCAATTAAAGTGTCTTCTTCATTCAATTCAATGGCACGTAAACCATTCGAACGTACGTTACTGAATTGTTCCAATTCAACACGTTTCACTGTACCTGATGCCGTTGCCATAAAGACATAAAAGTTTTTACGCAAGGCTTCTGCTTGTGATGCAAATTCTGCAATGATCTCATCGTCTAAATCGGTTGCAGAAAGCTCTACACCCAATTGTTTCAATTGCACACGCAAAGCATCAGATAAATCATCACCATCTGCTAATTCAGCAAAGGCAGCTTCTAATTCTGCATAATGTGCAGCAATGATTGCGTTGGTTTGTAGATGTGCCGCATTGGCTTTCACATAGCTACGGAAGTCTGCCAACCGCTCAGTAAATTTCTTCGGCGCATCAATGACAGGTAAAATCGCGGTGATGGTTTCGTTGGCATCTAACGGCAACAAGTTCACCATTGGACGACCTTTAGCACCACGCGATGCTTGCGGCACTTCAAACACTTTCAGACGGTACACTTTACCCACATCGGTAAAGCACAACACCGTTGCGTGGTTAGAAGTCACAATTAAATGCTGCACATAATCGTCTTCTTTCATCGACGTTGCAGATTTACCACGACCACCACGACGCTGTGCTGCGTAATCTGATAATGGCTGAGTTTTTGCATAACCTGTTTGTGAAACTGTCAGTACCACTTGTTCTTCTGGGATTAAATCTTCACGCGAGAAATCAATGCGAGATTCTACAATTTCAGTACGACGTGCATCGCCATATTGTTGCAAAACTTGCGCCAATTCTTCACGAATCACGCCCATCAAAAGATTAAAGTCATTCAAAATTGCAGTTAATTCAGCAATTTGTGCCAAAATTTCAGAATATTCTGCATGTAATTTGTCTTGTTCTAGACCTGTTAAACGATGCAAACGTAATTCTAAAATTGCGGTCACTTGCGCAGGTGATAAACGATACACCTGACCATCTAAACCAAATGGGCGGTTAGGATCTTCACCTTCAATTTCGTCTGGACGTACAGAAACTGAACCAGCTTTTTCTAATAATGCGACTACACCGCCTGCTGCCCATTCGCCTACCTGTAAACGCTCACGCGCTTCGGCTGGATTTGCAGAAGATTTAATGGTTTCGATGATGGCATCAATATTGGCCAATGCGACGGTTAAGCCTTCTAAAATGTGCCCACGTTCACGTGCTTTACGCAACTCGAACATGGTACGGCGGGTCACCACTTCTTGGCGGTGACGAATAAATGCCGCAATAATATCTTTCAGGTTCATCAATTTTGGCTGACCATTGTCTAGGCAAACCATGTTGATGCTGAATGAGTTTTCTAATTGTGTATTCAAGAATAGGTTATTCACAATCACTTCAGCGTTTTCACCACGCTTCAGATCAATTGCAATACGCATCCCTTCTTTATCAGACTCATCACGTAGTTCTGAAATACCTTCGAGTTTCTTCTCTTTTACCAGTTCAGCAATACGCTCAATGGTTTTGGCTTTATTGACCTGATAAGGGATTTCAGTAAAGACGATGGTGGTACGACCAGACTTTTGATCTTCTTCAAAATGATACTTACCACGAATATGCAAACGGCCTTTGCCTGTACGGTAAGCATCGACAATGCCTGATTTACCGTAGATGATGCCACCTGTAGGGAAGTCTGGACCAGTAATATGTTCCATTAGCCCTTCAATTGAAATATTTGGGTTGTCTGCATAAGCCAAACATGCATGCACCACTTCAGTCATGTTATGCGGTGCCATATTGGTCGCCATACCCACCGCAATACCTGCAGCACCATTGACCAATAGGTTTGGAATACGAGTTGGCATTACTTGAGGAATACGCTCAGAGCCGTCGTAGTTATCTTCCCAATCGACGGTGTCCTTTTCTAAATCGGCCAACAATTCGTGGGTAAGTTTGCGCATACGGACTTCGGTATAACGCATAGCTGCAGCACTATCGCCATCAATCGAACCGAAGTTACCCTGACCATCGACCAATTGATAACGCAAACTGAAATCTTGCGCCATGCGAACAATCGTTTCGTAAACTGCAGAATCACCATGTGGGTGATATTTACCGATGACGTCACCGACTACACGGGCAGACTTTTTGTAAGCTTTGTTGTAGTCATTGCCCAATTCGTGCATTGCGAATAGCACACGACGATGCACAGGTTTTAGACCATCTCGTACATCTGGCAGCGCACGTGACACAATCACGCTCATCGCATAGTCTAAATACGAGTGCTTGAGTTCATCCTCAATGGCAATCGGTCTAATTTCCGATACGCTCATGCATACTCCTTATTCTGCAAACAAATTTTGCTTGCATTTTATATGTCGTAAAACTTGCAAATGATTAGCCTGAAATGCAGGCTAAAAATAAAAACTAGCGAAAAATTATAGCATATACGCCTGTGTTTTTGTGCTTTAGAGATGATCTTAATCTTGTTAATTTACTTAAATTTAACGGTGATTTTTTAGGCAAAAAAATATTCACACCCAAGAAATAAAAGTGCTTCATATTTTTAAGAGTCACGTCAAAATATCTTCAACATATACTTGCTCGATATGTACCCACATATACGCTAAGTTCACATAATGTACTTAAAACCAATCACTGCATCTTAATTAAAAAAAGACAATAAAAAACGCCTCTATGTTATTCACATAGAGGCGTTATAGACTGTGTTCAGTAATTAGATTTTAGAAACCAATTCTGGAACAACAGTGTTCAAGTCACCCACTAACCAGTAGTCAGCTACTGCGTTGATTGGCGCTTCTTCGTCTTTGTTGATCGCAACGATCACTTTAGAGTCTTTCATACCTGCCAAGTGCTGGATCGCACCCGAGATACCTACAGCGATATACAAATCAGGTGCAACAATTTTACCTGTTTGACCAACTTGCATGTCGTTTGGTACGAAGCCTGCATCTACTGCTGCACGAGATGCACCTTGTGCTGCACCAAGTTTGTCTGCTAATGGATCAAGTACTTTGTGATAATTCTCACCAGAACCTACACCACGACCACCAGAAACTACAATACGTGCTGCAGTTAATTCTGGACGCTCTGATTTCACAATTTCTTCAGAAACGAACTTAGAAATACCTGCATCACCTGTCACAGTCGCAGCTTCAACCGCAGCCGAACCACCTTCTGCAGCCACTGGGTCAAATGCTGTACCACGTACAGTACCTACCACAATCGCTTCTGAAGATTCTACAGTTGCAATCGCGTTACCTGCATAAATTGGACGCTTGAATGTCTTTGCAGAATCTACAGCGACGATGTCTGTGATCATGCTAACATCAAGAAGCGCAGCTGCACGCGGTAAAATATTTTTACCTGTTGTTGTAGAAGCAGCAAGGATATGGCTATAACCTTTGCCCAATTCTGCAACAAGTTTTGCTACGTTTTCAGCCAATTGGTTTGCATAAGCTGCATCGTCAGCAAGTAATACTTTGCTTACACCTGCAACTTTAGCTGCTTGGTCTGCAACTGCTTGTGCACCAGAACCCGCAACCAATACAGTGATATCACCACCGATTTTTTGAGCTGCAGCAACAACGTTTAATGTTGCACCATTTAGTGCTTTATTGTCGTGCTCAGCGATAACTAAAATACTCATGATTTTTATCCTTCTGTATTAGATCACTTTCGCTTCGTTTTTCAATTTTTCTACAAGCTCATCTACAGATTTCACTTGTACGCCCGCTTTACGCTCAGCAGGTGCTTCAACTTTTACAGTTTTCAGCTTAGAACCTGTTGCAACGCCATAATCTGCAGGAGATTTGGTGTCTAGCGGTTTTTTACGTGCTTTCATGATGTTTGGAAGTGCCGCATAACGTGGCTCATTCAAACGTAAGTCAGTGGTGATGATTGCAGGAAGTGCAAGCTCAACAGTTTGTAAACCACCGTCAATTTCACGTGTTACCTGAACTTTGTCGCCATCTACTTTTACTTCTGAAGCAAAAGTACCCTGACCTGCACCAAGTAAAGCGCCTAGCATTTGACCAACTTGGTTAGAGTCGTCATCAATAGCTTGCTTACCCAATAAAATAAGTTGTGGTTGTTCTTGTTCAACAACACCTTTTAAGATTTTAGCCACTTCAAGTGCACCAATCTCATCGGCTGTTTCAACCAAAATACCACGGTCTGCACCAAGCGCCATTGCAGAACGAATTTGTTCCTGCGCTTCTTTAGGACCAATGGATACCACTACGATTTCTGAAACAGTTCCTTTTTCTTTTAAACGAACCGCTTCTTCCACTGCGATTTCACAGAATGGGTTAATTGACATCTTAACGTTAGTTAGGTCAACTCCACTATTATCCGGCTTAACGCGAACTTTAACGTTGGCATCTACCACACGTTTTACAGCAACAAGAGCCTTCATGTAATCCTCGGCTGTTTTAGCAAAAGTAAATATTGAGAAAAGTTAATAATAACTCTTCGCTTTAAATTTTTTAGGTGTCCTATCTTGCTATGTGATCGGCATTTCGGTCAAGTCAGAATTGTCTAAACAAGGCTAAAAATGCCGAAAATTAACTGAACGATGCGTTCATACTTTTTTATTTCTAAAAATTAACAAACCAAGCGACGATTATATAAGCAATTTTAAGCTTTGATTTATATTATGTTTTTTATTTATTTCCCTCATCAACAAGATTGATTGAAATGCAATTCAAATTGAGTTCCGCCTACAATTTAAGCAAAGTTCCTTACATAAAACCCCATAATCTGACTGTCATTAAAGATAGAAAACTTTATTTTTTGCAGTATTTTTTCAGATATAAATGCTCTTTTAAAATGTGACTGCTGGTTCACAAAACTGTATTCAGCAGTTTATTGGGTATGAAATAAACAATCTGTTTTATTTTGATGGATATTTATGCGCTTTCACCACGCCACCTCCCTGATAAAGGGCATAAAAAAAACTCAGCTTAAACTTGCTGAGTTTCTAAAAAGTCACGGTGGATATGACTTAAATCTATCAACTCATAGGCCTGTAAATTAAAAATTTCCCAAACTGCAATAAAATCTTCTTTTACATCTATTTTACTACCAGCGGATGAGCGTGCTTGCCACTGCTGATCTGAAATCCATAAATAGCTTTGTTGCGTTTGCGGATGAATCGCCTGCATTTTACCTTCGGCATTAATACCCTGCACTAAACAATCGGCAGGTAGTTCTTGCTCGATCATCGGCAAGCTTATTTCGACAAAATGTTTCACTTGACGCAAGCCATAACCTGCAAAAATTTCTTTTTGGCTTGGGCTTAATTGTTCATATTTTTCTTGAAGATTCGAAATCATGGTTTTGCCTATCATTTGATATCCAAAGTGTTATGCAGTGGAACAAAAAATAATGTCATCCATGTCTATTATTCGTGTGACCCACTCTTTCTGCTTCTTTATACTGCATAACGCACTTTTTTATTATTCTACAATAGTTGCAATGACATCTTGGTGAAAGCGCTTTTACTTAAAGTATTAAGTACAGCACAAAGGCTTTACAACTGACTGTGAGAAAAATATTTGCAGTATGAAATAGCTATATTTTAACTTGCAAAAATAATGCCGACTTTAAGCAAAAGCTTTACTTTTTACTCGCACGTGGATGTGCCTGATCATAAACCCGTGCCAATTGATCAAAATCGACATGAGTATAAATTTGCGTGGTGCTTAAATTGCTATGCCCAAGCATTTCTTGGACTGCACGTATATCCCCACTATTCGACAGCATGTGACTTGCAAAACAATGTCGCAATAAGTGCGGATGCAAATCGACATTAACGCCCGCACGCTGCGCCTGAAACTTCACCCGATTTTCAATTTGGCGTGCTTTTAAAGGTTCACCTTTTTGAGTAATAAACAATGCTGCATCGGGTACAAAATCGCCCTGCCATAAAGGGTAAATCTGCAGCCATTGCATCACCGCATCTTTGGCTTTGCGACCAAAAGGCACAATACGGGTTTTATTGCCTTTACCCGTAATGCGCAGCAATTGACGGTTAAAATCTAAATCGCGGATACGTAAACTTTGTACCTCTGCTAGGCGCAAACCACTCGAATAGAGCAATTCTAAAATCGCTTTATCGCGCCGCCACATTTGTTGTTGTACTTCAGTTTCAGGTTCAGGCTGATCTAAAATTTGATGAATCGTTTCAATATCAATCAAACCAGGCAAAGGTCGTGGCTGACGTTTTAACTGAAAATTATCAATTGGATTAAATTGTAAATACTGCCCTTGCTCGGCCCATTTCATAAACTGACGAATCGCTGACAACATGCGCTGTAAACTGCTGCTATTTAACTGTTGCTGTTCTACTTTTTGCGCTAAATAATGGCGCAAATCTGCAGCCTCTACATCATATAAGGCAAGTTGTTGTTGCTCACAAAAGCTAAAAAAATCGTTTAAATCGCGTGCGTAGGCTTTTAACGTATGCGGTGACTGCTGTTGTATTTCTCGTTCTTTGAGCCACATCTTTAATAGTTGCTGCGGATCGTACATTAGTCACGCTCCGATTGCTGAACTGCGGCAAACTGAGATAAATAAGCAGCAATGTGTTCAGCCGCCTGATCTGCATGTGTTTCTAAAAACAAATGATCACCATCATGCACAATTTTTAATACGGCTTGTGGAAATTGTTGTTGTAAAAACTCACCTACCGCCAGTGGACTTATCGGGTCTTTATCACCCCATAACAACAAAATAGGCATGTTGATTTTAGCAAAGTCTACCGTGTAATCGGCCTTTGCCTCTACAAACCAGTCAGGATAATTTAAATCACTTGCTTGATAGTCTTGTCGCCAATCTTGCACCTGAAAACTGCTTAAATCCATGCCACCAGATGTTGCAACCAATACTAATCCTTTGACTTTTTCTGGATATTGCAACGCGGCAGCAACTGCAAAAATACCACCCATCGACTGTGCAATGATAATGCAATCATCTGGGATATTCGCCAACACATAAGCCTGCAAACTTGCAAAATCATGTACCTGTGAATGTGCAGGTTGATGATTAAATTCAGGATAAGCCACAATTTTTACAGCATTCTGCCACGGCAAATTTTCAATTTTTTCGATTAGCGGATGAAAAAATGCGGTATTGCCTGAAGCGCCAGGTAAAAAAATCAGTTGCGGCATAATGAGTAGAAGTTTTTAGAGTGACATTCAGTACAGCATACCTAATCCGTGCTGCAAGATACAAAAAAGCACCATTCGTTTTGAAAAGTGCTTTTAAGTAAGATAAGAGCTGTTCATGTTAGAACGAAACATCAGCCCTGAAAATAATTTAAATCCAAACGACCGTGATAGACATTAGCAGTTGGCCCTGTCATCCACACCACATCGCCTTCACGCCATTCGATTTGCAACTTACCACCTGCCAGTTCAATTTCAACTGAATTAGACAATAAGCCACGGCGCATACCCGAAACGGCTGCAGCACATGCACCTGTACCACAAGCCAAGGTTTCACCTACGCCACGTTCAAACACACGCAAACGCGCATGTTTTTCGTCAATGATTTGCATAAAACCTGCATTGACGCGCTGTGGAAAACGCTCGTGTGATTCCACTTGTGGGCCAATACCTGCAACATCGGCAGTCAATACATCAGGCACAATGGTCACAGCATGAGGATTGCCTATGTTCACCACATCAATGGTCAATGCAGCACCATCTTTCAGCGCAATGTCATATAAGTTATCAGGCTCATCGGCAATGAATGGAATCTCATGCGGCAAGAATTTTGGATAGCCCATATTCACCCGCACCCAACCGTTTTGCCCCAATTCAGGCTCTACAATGCCTGCCTTGGTTTGCACCTTGATTTTGGTTTTGGTCGTAAGCTGACGTTCATGCACAAAACGTGCAAAACAACGCACACCATTGCCGCACTGCTCCACTTCAGAACCATCGGCATTGAAAATGCGATATTTAAAATCGACATTTGGTAAATCGGGCGGTTCCACAATCAGGAGTTGGTCAAAGCCAATCCCGAAGTGGCGGTCTGCAAGGCGTTGAATAGTCAGCGCATCCAAATACGCCCGCTGGCTGATGAGATCAACCACCATGAAGTCATTGCCCAGACCATGCATTTTGGTAAATTCTAATAACATCTCGAATTCCCCTTATGGCAATAAACGCTCTCTTTCCCACAGCGATTCAATGCTTTCACGTTCACGAATTAAATGTGCTTGATCTGCATCGACCATGACTTCAGCTGCACGACCACGGCTGTTGTAGTTAGAACTCATCACAAAACCGTATGCGCCCGCACCCATCACAGCCAAAACATCATTTTCTTTGATCGCAAGCTGACGTTCTTTACCCAAGAAGTCGCCTGTTTCACAAATTGCACCAACCACATCCCATGCTTTGCTTTCAACATCGGTACGTGGCGTCACTGGCTGAATATCCATCCACGCTTCATACAATGCAGGGCGGATTAAGTCATTCATTGCTGCATCAATAATTGCAAAATTACGATGTGTGGTCGGTTTTAATAAATCAACCTTAGTCAGCAATACACCCGCATTGGCAGAAATACTACGCCCCGGTTCCATATACACTTTAAGACCTAACTTTTCTAAAGCCGGACGCAAAGCATTGGCATATTCTTCAACTGTTGGTGGGGTTTCATCTTTATAAGTCACCCCTAAACCACCGCCAATATCAATGTGTTTGAGCTGAATACCCATTTTTTTTAAGGTATCAATCATCACAATTACGCGATCTAAAGCATCTACAAACGGTTGTGTTTCGGTCAATTGTGAACCGATGTGACAGTCGATGCCGACGATATCTAAGTTCGGTAAAGATGCAGCATATTCATAGGTGCTGTACACAGAATCTGACGGAATACCGAATTTATTTTCTTTTAAACCTGTCGAAATATAAGGATGGGTTTTGGCATCAACATCTGGATTAACCCGTAATGAAATTGGTGCTTTGACATTCATGCTTGCCGCAACTTTTTGAATACGGTCTAATTCTGCATGCGATTCTACGTTAAAGCAGGCAATCCCAACTTCTAACGCTTTTTGAATATCAGCTTCAGTTTTACCTAAACCTGAAAAAACTATTTTCGATGCATCACCGCCTGCTTTGAGAACACGCGCCAATTCACCGCCTGTCACAATATCAAAACCTGCACCCAACTTAGCCAATACATTCAATACCGCAAGATTAGAGTTTGACTTTACCGCAAAACAAATTTGATGATCGATAAAGTGAAACGCACGATCCATATCTAAATAATGCTTTTCAAAAGTCGCTTTTGAATAAACATAGAGTGGCGTGCCGTATTGCTGCGCAAGTTGTTGTAATGAACATTGCTCTGCATGCAATACCCCATTAATACGGGTGAAACTCATGGAGGTATCCTTTCTAAAAAAGCATTAAGGTGTAGTCGATGTAGATGCGGCGGGTGCAGCAAACTGCTGTTGCACAGGTGCGGCTGCGTCTGACGATGTTGCCGATTGTGTTGCACGTTTAGGCGCAGCATCTGGATATAGCAAATATTTCGCACGTTTGTCGTAATTTGGATCATTAGGTAACTGTAATGCACCAGACTGACCACAACCGACCAAAACCACTATTGTAAGCAAAACACTCATGCAGCAAATGACGGTACGCATCTGACCACCTATAAAATATTTTCGATGAAGTATAACGCGATCACTGCCGCGACCAAAGTGCTAATACAGAGAGATTATATTGAGCTTAGTAAAAATTCTAGCTTACTTACTATTCTGCTGGCATAGATTGACCTTATCAGGTCTGAAAAATTGCGACTTCTGACACAGATAAAGTCAATTTTATTTCAAGGCATCAATTGTCAAAATCTAAAAACTATGCAAAAAATATAACGTGCTTAAAACCAAGTTCTTTTAACAGGAAGTTTTAAAGACTGGCATATCACTTGCTTAATTTTTACAACTGTTCAACTACAGTCACAAACTAAGCATTTATACACTGCGTTTATAAGAAGAAATTTATGCAAAATTTACAATCGATGATGGAAACCCTAAGCGGTTGGGTCTGGGGTCCATACATGCTGGTTCTCATTGTGGGAACGGGCGTCTTCCTCACCTTCCGCTTATTGTTCTGGCAATTCCGCATGCTGCCACTGGCTTTTAAACAAGTCTTTTGCAAACACGACAAAGCGCAAAAAGAACCGGGCGATATTTCACATTTCGCATCACTGATGACTGCACTCTCTGCCACCATTGGTACGGGAAATATTGCAGGTGTTGCAACGGCTTGCGTCCTCGGTGGCCCGGGTGCAGTGTTTTGGATGTGGATGACTGCCCTGTTTGGTATGGCGACCAAATATGGTGAAGGTGTTTTGGCGGTTAAATACCGTATTAAAAACGAAAAAGGGCAAATGTCAGGCGGCCCAATGTACTACATTGAACGCGGACTAAAATGGAAATGGCTCGCGATTATCTTTGCCTTTTTTGGCACAGTCGCCTCGTTTGGAATTGGTAGTTCAGTACAATCCAACACCGTAGCTTTAGCAGTTGAAAATAGCTTAGGTGTAGAAACTTGGATTACTGGCGTGGTAATTACCGTATTTTCTGCATTGGTGATTTTGGGCGGAATTAGCTCAATTTCCAAAGCTTCTTCGGTGATTGTTCCAATTATGGCCATTCTGTATGTTACAGGCGGTTTAATTATCATCTTGAATAATTTACACCTTGTGGTGCCTGCACTCGAGTTAATTTTCCGTGATGCTTTTACTGGTGAAGCGGTTGCGGGTGGTGCAATTGGTGCAGTAATTCGTTACGGGGTTGCACGTGGCGTATTCTCCAACGAAGCAGGGATGGGTTCTGCCCCAATTGCTGCTGCGGCTGCAAAAACCGACCACCCTGCGCGTCAAGGTTTAGTGTCTATGACAGGTACCTTCATTGATACCATTATTGTCTGTAGCATCACGGGGATTGTTTTGGTAATGGGCTTCATTATGGCAGGTAATAGCTTTGGTGGTGCAACAGGTGCTGTACTCACCACACAGGTTTTTGACCTGTTATTGCCAGGCTTTGGTGGTTGGGTCGTCACTTTCGGGATCATCTTCTTCGCCTATTCCACCATTCTCGGTTGGAGCTATTATGGTGAAAAATGCTGTACTTATTTATTCGGCGAAAAATACGTGTTGATTTACCGCTTAATTTATATTGCTTCAGTGTTCATTGGCACCATCGCCACCCTAGATTTAGTCTGGTTATTTGCCGATACCTTTAATGGTTTAATGGCTGTACCAAACTTAATTGCCTTGTTGTTACTGTCTGGTGTGATTGCCAAAGAATCCAAAGACTTTATTGCGAAGCGCAAATCTGGCGAGTTGTATTAAATAAGCCCACTTCATTGAAATATTCCCTTCCAAATCATGAATCATACAATCACCCTCGTGGTTGTATGATTTTCTTTGAAATATCCAGATAACATTCATTTCGCGAACATTCCTCTGTATGCTGTAGTCAGTTTTAAATTGATGCAATGACTGGGTTATGGCAAAAGTAAAAAGTGTCTATCGTTGTGAACAATGTGGTGCAGACCATCCTAAATGGGCAGGTCAATGTTCAGAATGCGGGGAATGGAACTCACTGCATGAAGTCAGTATTGCCCCTGCGGTGACGCATCGTGCCCAACCTAAAATGGGCGGTGGCTATGCAGGACAAGCGGCCGCCATTACCACCCTCAATAAAGTGTCTGTATCGCACGAGACCCGTTTAACAACAGGCATTGGGGAATTTGACCGTGTTTTGGGTGGGGGTTTGGTTACGGGTTCTGTGGTACTGATTGGTGGAGATCCTGGTATCGGGAAATCGACCATTTTGCTACAAACTGCGACTCACATGGCAGCTGCCAATAACACCGCTTTATATATCACAGGTGAGGAATCTCTTTCGCAAGTGGCGTTACGCGCTCAACGATTAGACTTACCCACCGATCAACTGAAAGTTATGGCAGAAACCTGTGTCGAAAGGATTTGTGAAGTTTTGGCGCATGAACGCCCTGCGGTAGCCATTCTGGACTCGATTCAAACTTTATATACCGAAACATTGCAGTCTGCTCCAGGTGGTGTTTCACAAATTCGTGAATCAGCCGCCTTGCTGACTCGTTTTGCTAAAAATAGTGGCACTGCGCTGTTTATTGTCGGTCATGTGACCAAAGAAGGGGCTTTGGCTGGGCCGCGCGTCCTTGAACACATGGTCGATTGCGTCTTGTATTTTGAAGGACAGTCAGACTCACGCTACCGTATGATTCGAGCAGTCAAAAACCGTTTCGGTGCAGTGAATGAACTGGGCGTTTTTGGTATGACCGATAAAGGCTTACGCGAGGTTGCCAATCCATCTGCGATATTTTTGAGCCGTTATGATGAGGCAATTCCAGGTTCTATTGTCATGATTAGCCGCGAAGGAACGCGACCACTTTTAGTTGAAGTACAAGCTTTGGTGGATGATGCACATGGTCAGCCTAGACGTGTGGCTTTAGGTCTGGAACAAAACCGTCTGAATATGCTATTGGCGGTGATGCATCGGCATGGCGGCGTACAAACTTCAGGGCAAGATGTGTATGTGAATGTGGTCGGCGGCTTAAAAATTACCGAAACAGGTTCAGACCTTGCTGTACTACTTGCCTGTGCTTCTAGCTTGCGTGGCAAAGCCCTGCCACAACAATTGGCAGTATTTGGTGAGGTCGGTTTATCGGGTGAAATCCGCCCAGTACCAAATGGTCAGGAACGCTTAAAAGAAGCTATTAAACACGGATTTAAATATATTATTGTGCCGCGTGGCAATGCCCCACAAAAAGCCATTGCAGGTGTGCAAATTATTGCGGTGGCGCGTTTGCATGAAGCCTTAACTGAAGCCATGAATTTAAGTGAAAACTTAGGTTAAATCCTTGGATGATATTTTTTCAGTTTCAAGAAAAAATATCATATTTATATTGAAATTCGCAGCAAATGCCTGCATAAATACACAGCTTAACTTTATTTTAATATAGGAAAATTTGATGGAAGTTCGACAGCGTGGTTTGATCGCAGCAATGCTCACAGCGACTTTATTGGTAGCTCCGTTAGCAGCAGAAGCAAAACGTGCAGGTGGCGGTAAAAGCCATGGCATGAGTCGTTCGGCTGCTCCAACTCAGTCTTACCAACAACCTCGTCAAACAACGCCAGCACAACAACCAACAACTGCACCAGCACAGCAAAAATCTGGTCCAGGCGTAGGTGGTATGGTTGCTGCAGGTGTTGCAGGTGCGGCAATTGGTGCGGTTGCTGCCAATGCCTTGGCCGATGATCAAGCTGCAAGTGCTGCCGAAGCGCAAGAGGAAAAAGGCGGTATTCCAAGCTGGATTTGGATTTTACTCGCTGCTGCTGTTGCCTTCTTCATTTTCCGTAAGATGGGCGCAAAAAAAAAACTAACGCCTAATCCGTATGCGCCAAATAGCGGTGCCAATCAGGCACCGTTTGCGCAAACACCACCTGCTGCAGCGCCACGTAACGACAATACCAATATTTTTGGTCAATCTGTTGGGGGTTCTGCCGCTTCTACCCAAGCGCCTTTTGGTCAAGCTGCCAATAATAACGCGCCATTTGGTGCAGCTTATACCAACAGTGGCAATCAATTGCCTGATGGTTCAGAGCCTGCAACCTTTTTACGTGTAGCGCGTCAGCGTTTTAACCATATTCAGTCTATGAACACAGCCAGTAATATCGCAGAAATTCAGCGTTATTTAACTCCTGATTTATATCAGTCGATGTATCAGGACATTATGGCAAACCAAGACCAAGATGTAGCAGAGTTTTCTAACTTGAATGCCATGGTGGTCGATTCTGCAACTGAAAATGGTCAATATGTCATAAGTGTACGCTTTACAGGTACAGTCAGCGAAGACCTGAACAGTTTACCGCAACCATTTACAGAAATTTGGCACTTTGTAAAACCTGCAGGCTCTAATCAAGACTGGTTAGTGGCAGGTATTCAGCAAGAGCAATAATTTCAATGGATCTAGAAAAACAGCGACTTCGGTTGCTGTTTTTTATGCCTTTCTTTATCTAAGTTGAGACCCATCATGTTTCAACAGCACGTTTAAATCTTCTAAGACATCAACACCGAATACATCCACACTTGCCACACAAAACCAAACCCTCGATTGATTAGATCTATCAAAAAGTATCATCATTCATCAATACAGTTTATTTAGCCCACCTTCTCTTTGTATCTACCCAGAGATAAATCAAATCACGTTATCCGTATCACTTTGGTTATTTCCAGTCGATCTCCATTTACTTAGCCAACAAAAAAGCCCTGCAAACGGGCAAGGCTAAATTGTTACTGTTAAATCTATTATTCAGGCAATGGAATAAATTGCTTATCGGTATTTTGAACTTTGCGCTCACCGACTGCGACTTCCAAATCTAAGGCTTCTTCACCACGTTCAACTGAAACAGTCACCGTCGTATGCGGTGCTTGTGCAGCAACATAATTAATTAAATGCGAGGTTGAAGTAATCGCTTCATCATTCACTTTTAAAATTTTGTCACCACGTTTTAAACCTGCTTCTGCTGCAGGGCCACCGCGCAGTACATCAGCAACCACTACACCGCCTTGTGCAGGTTCTAAAATGTTGTCTTGTTGCACAGGCAACAAACTAATACCTAACCAACCACGAACCACACGTCCATCTTTTAAAATCGAGTTTAAAACCTGCTGACAGACTTGTGCAGGAATTGCAAAGCCGATGCCCAATGAACCACCTGATTGCGAGAAAATTGCCGTATTTACCCCAATCAAATTTCCTGCCACATCAATCAATGCACCACCTGAGTTACCTGGATTAATTGCTGCATCGGTTTGAATGAAATCTTCATAGGTATTAATACCCAAGTCAGAACGTCCTGTCGCAGAAATAATCCCTTGAGTCACGGTTTGTCCCACACCAAATGGGTTACCAATCGCAAGTACGACATCGCCCACTTCATTGCCACTCAGTTTAAATGGCAATACAGGCAGTTTTTCTAGATCAATTTTAATGACCGCTAAGTCTGTGTCTGGGTCAGTTCCAACAACTTTTGCAACCGCACGGCGTCCATCGTGCAAAGCCACGACAATTTGTTCAGCCTGCGCGATCACATGATTATTCGTTAAAATATAACCATCTGGACGAACAATGACCCCAGACCCCAAACTGTTTTCATTTGGGCCTTGCTTAAATTGATCGGGTAACTGATTGCCAAAAAATTCACGAAATGCAGGGTCATTTAACAATGGATGATCCATTTGTTTCACTTTTTGTGTGGTAAAAATATTTACCACCGCAGGCGCTGCCACTTTAACCGCAGCGCTATACGACACCACCCCACCTGTCCGTGTTGTATCAATTAATGGTTCAACTTTCTCGGCAGGCATTTTGACCCCATCGGCAGCCACAGGCGCTTTCGGTTTTTGCAGTTGTTGCCAAGTCACAAAGCCAATAATAACCAGAATGAGTAACACCCAAGGTAACCAGGTAAAGGTCCGGCGCACGTTTTGTACCTCTAAGTAAATTTTTTTTGATGATTAAGTCATTGAATGAGCTATTGTAAAACGAAACACAAATAGAAACATAAAAAAGCCCAAGAGTTTTGTCTTGCTTTAGTTACAATACAAAATATGTTTTGATATTGGCTAAATATGAGCAATTTGAGAAAGTTATGGCGCAGCTAAAAGAAATTATTCAATGGTGTGATCAAACTTTAAATACACATGAATTTAAAGATTACGCGCCCAACGGTTTACAAATTGAAGGTAAGTCTGAAGTTCAAAAAATTTTATGTGCAGTGACTGCCTCTCAAGAGGCTATTGATGCTGCTATTGCCCAAAATGCAGACTTACTGTTGGTACATCATGGCTATTTTTGGAAAGGCGAACCTTACCCAATTACAGGCATGCGCGGTAAACGCATCAAAAGTTTAATCCAGCATGATATTTCTTTGGTGGGTTATCACTTACCGCTCGATTCACACCCAAGTCTAGGCAATAATGCTGCCATTGCTGAATGTTTGGCATTAGAAAATTTGCAAGCCCTAGACCCGAGTGAACGTCATCCTATTGGTAATATCGGTTTTTTAAAGCAAGCCATGAGCGCAACCGAATTTCGTGACTATCTCACAGCGCGTTTAGGCTTTAAAACCATTCATCTTCCTGCCGAAAAAAGTCAGATTCAAAAAGTAGGGTTCTGCACGGGTGCAGCACAAGATTTTATTGGCAAAGCGGCAGAACAAGGTTGTGATGCCTTTATTTCGGGCGAAGTCAGTGAACGCACCTATTATGAAGCCAAAGAACTAGGCGTGCATTATTATGCCTGCGGACATCACGCGACTGAGCGCTATGGTGTACAACGACTCGCAAAAGCTATTTCAGAACAGTTTAATATTGAGTATAGTTATTTTGAATTAAATAACCCAATTTAATACACCGTTTCACCCAACGATTTCGCTCAAATGACATCTGTGTTTAACATAGTCTTTAGATGTATACATTCGAGTCTTATTCTGTATGGTTATTTATACCTAATGCGCAATTTGATCTCGAAATCTATTACAATAGAGCCACTTAATGTTAAAACTCAGCAAAATGCAAGGAATTGAAAACATGACAACCATTACTTTACCGGCTTTACCATACGGTTACGAAGATCTTGCTCCACACATCAGCAAAGAAACTTTAGAATTCCACCACGACAAACACCACAACACTTATGTTGTGAACTTGAATAACTTGATCGCGGGTACAGAGCTTGAAGGTAAAACTTTAGACGAAATCATCAAAGCAACTGCAGGTGATGCTGCTAAAGCTGGCGTATTCAACAACGCAGCGCAAGTTTGGAACCACACGTTCTACTGGAACTGTATGGCGAAAAACGGTGGTGGTAAAGCTACTGGTGCTTTGGCTGCTAAAATTGATGAAGCTTTCGGTTCTTACGAAAAATTTGCTGAAGAATTTGCTGCTGCTGCAACAACTCAATTCGGTTCAGGTTGGGCTTGGTTAGTAGCTGACGAAGTGAATGGCAAACTTTCTATTATGAAAACTTCAAATGCTGACACACCAATGGCGCACGGCAAAGTTGCAGTATTGACGATTGACGTTTGGGAACACGCTTACTACATCGACTTCCGTAATGCACGTCCTGTTTACATCAAAACTTTCTTAGAAAGCCTTGTAAACTGGGATTACGCAAATGCGAAATACGCAGGTCAAGATGCTGGTGTAGAAAAATAATTTCTATTTTTCTGTAGAAAAACTGCTCTTTATGGGCAGTTTTTTTATTTTTGCAGATGAAATGAATATTTATAAAGCAAACAATACATTTCTGATGATGAACGTGTTGACGACTTAAACTTTCATCCCTAAAATGCCCCACAGATTCTCCAATAGCTCAGTCGGTAGAGCGACGGACTGTTAATCCGCAGGTCCCTGGTTCGAGCCCAGGTTGGAGAGCCAATCTATTCTCCCATAGCTCAGTCGGTAGAGCGACGGACTGTTAATCCGCAGGTCCCTGGTTCGAGCCCAGGTGGGAGAGCCAAGATTCTAAAAATCCCACGCAGTATGACGTGGGATTTTTTTTTGCAATTTTTATTGTTTTTATAGTGGATATGATGTTCTAAACGAATGGAACAGGCCTCACTCTCCCCTTAAATCAAAATTAAAACCATACAGTGAAGATCGGGCTATCCCCTCTTGTGATGACTCTATTTTTTCGCTAACTTAGGTTCATCAACAACAATAAAACTTGAAAGCCCATGCAAGCGCCTTGGTTAAAATCCCTGATTTTTTGGACAATTCTGATTGTGGTGATTTTTGCAATTTTTCAATGTACGCAAAAATCTGAAAGCAATAAAACTGCTGCGACACTCATGTATGAACGTCTGTATCAATGCAGTCGTGATCTGAACGCACAACAACAAGCCACCTTAAAACAAATTCAAAGCCAAGTGAAAACAGAAATGACTCAGCAAGAGATGCTGCAATTAATTAACTTATGTCGTAAAACCAACCCACCACAGACACGCGAAGATTATATAAAAGCCATTCAAGCACTCTAAAAACTGCGTTGAAACAAAGCTAGATGATTATTTTTAAAGCAGTTAATCTATAATTACGGTTTTTTTTCAATTCCAGCTTGACCAAAAACAGATACCCACATAGAATGCGTGTCAGATTCTCCCATAGCTCAGTCGGTAGAGCGACGGACTGTTAATCCGCAGGTCCCTGGTTCGAGCCCAGGTGGGAGAGCCAAAATTCTTAAAAAACCCACGCATTATGACGTGGGTTTTTTATTCCTGCTGTTTAGGGTCTAACGACACCGCATCATCTATGTTTGAATCCAGTCAATCGACTTTCTTGCTTATTGGCAGCTTGGCTAGCCTTGCCCTGTTTATCTTAATTTTTAAGCAATTATTTTTCCCCAAGAAAAACTTTTATCCTAAACCGATGATGACTGCTTTTGAACGCAGAATGTTTATGCGTTTAAAACAAGCTTTTCCTGAGCATCACATCTTGGCACAAGTGGCGTTTAGCGCATTAATCACCAACAACCACTATAAAATTCGTGCGCTGTTTAATCGTAAAGTGACTGATTTTGTGATCTTAAATGCAGAAATGCAGGTCATTGCAATTATAGAGTTAGATGACCCCTCACATATTGGCAAAGAACAGGAAGATGCAGAACGGGATGCAATGTTTCACGAGGCAGGTTATCGCGTTGTCCGATACACCGAGATTCCAAGTATCAGACAACTACAATCAGATTTGAGTTGAAATCATCAACTCGATATTAAGGTGTAGCTTCTGAAGCAGCTTGTGTCTGACCCGCCTGCTTCGCTTGCTGTGCTGCAGCTTCACGCGCTTCAATACGCGCAATAATTTCTGCCTGCTGTTGTTTATATTTTTCCTGATTTTTGGCATCACTATTGACTGCTAAAAATGCCATGCTGACCAAGAAAATAGGAATCAACAAACCTAAGCTTGCCAAGAAAATCATCTTTTTTAGGCTTGGCTTTTTTGCAGGTGCTTGCTGTTCAGACTGTGACATCATCTATTCCTAATTCAAACTTCAAAATAAGGCTCAATATATCAGAATAATGCTGATTGTGCTTTGTGCATAAGTACGCACGTTCTAATGCTCAGTTTAATTTTTAACAGCAAAAATTGATCAGCGATCGAATAAAAAAGCATCTGACCAGCAATATCATCAGATGCTTTGTTAGATTTTTTATTCAATGAAAGGGTTTACATTAAAGCCAATACAATTCCCACAAAAATAATCAGCCCTACCCAACGGTTATGACGAAATGCCCAAAAACAGCGTTGCGGGTCTTTATCTTTGGTTTTACTCCATTGGTATATAAAGTCTGCAACCACAACCAGTAATGCCGCTAAACCAAACGGAATCAGTAAATTTTCTAACCACAATGCCGTACCAATCAAAAGTACACTGCCCGCTTGCAACAATGAAATAATTTGAATGTCATAGCGACCAAATAAAATTGCGGTAGATTTCACCCCAATTTTCAAATCATATTCACGGTCTGTAATTGCATATTGAGTGTCATAAGCCACAGTCCACGCCAAATTGCCAAAATACAATAACCAACAAGTAAGATCAGGCGTTGCACCTACAGCGGTATAAGCCATAGGGATAGACCATGAAAATGCCGCTCCCAAGAACACTTGCGGTAAATGAGTGTAGCGTTTCATAAATGGATAAATAAACGCTAAAAATAATGCCCCAAATGACCAATAGAAAGTTTCAATTGGTAAAAATAACAACATGGCTGCGCTTAGTGCAACCAAACCCAAGAATACATAAATGGCTTCTTTGGCACTAATCACACCCGTGGCTAAAGGACGTGTTTTGGTACGCTCTACATGACCATCTACCTTACGGTCAGCAAAGTCATTAATGGCACAGCCTGCAGCGCGCATAAAAATTGTGCCCAGAATCATAGGGATTAATATCCCGATAGACGGCATGCCCTGATTAGCAATCCACAAGGCCCACATGGTTGGCCAAAACACCAGTTCTGTGCCAATCGGTTTATCGAAACGACACAAATAATAATATGCTTCTAAACGCTCACGCCACGTGATCTGCTGTGCCAATGCCATACCAATCTCGTATCTTAATGTTGTTGAATAAATTGCTCAAAACGCGGTAAAAAAGTTTCTTGCACAATAAATTTACAGCCATGCCAAGTATAGCAACTCTGTCGTGTCCAGCCTTCATCGAGCAAAACCACACGCCTTTGACACAACGGATTGGTACGCTGAAATAAAAACCAGCCAATGGGTTTATTGCCAATATGCTGAAATAAACGGGCTTTGCTTTGCAAACTTAGAATCGGAAAAATACTTTTGGCTTTGACCCATGGCTGTTCATCACACCCATATAAATAGCTTTCACGCACCCATGAAGTGTGCCAATGTGGCATTTGCATCCACTGGGCATCTTGTAAATTTAAACGCTGAAAAGATTGCTGCAGTGGTTCAACTTTAAATTGTCCGCCTGCGAGCTGAGTCAGTTGTTGGGTCAAAGAACCTGCTGCATATAGCCATGTTTTTAATTCAGAAGGTAGATTTGCCTGCTTGGGAAAAATAGGCTGTGTTCGCATATTCCGCCACCTTAACAAGATAGCCTAGTGTAGCCCAAATTCAGGCAAAGTTTTGTGACCTATCGCTCAATTCAATGCAATTATCTTAAAAAATCAGGTGAATTCTTATATTTTGATAAAAACTATGAAAGCACTACTACACTAATCAATCAAGTACACATCAAAAAACCCGCCGAAGCGGGTTTTTTATATTCGTGATTTGCGTAGTATTACAAGCTGTAGTACATATCAAATTCAACTGGGTGAGTCGTCGTGTTCAAACGGCGTACATCTTCAGTTTTCAACTCGATATAAGCATCAAGCATCTCTTTAGTGAATACACCACCTTTTAATAAATAGTCTTGATCTTCTTTTAATGCATCAAGCGCCATTTCTAAGTTGTGTGCCACAGTTGGGATTTTTGCTTCTTCTTCAGGAGGAAGATCATACAAGTTCTTGTCTGCTGCTTCACCTGGGTGAATCTTGTTTTGAATACCATCAAGACCTGCCATCAACAATGCCGCAAAACCTAAGTACGGGTTCATCATTGGATCAGGGAAACGCGCTTCAATACGTTTGCCTTTCGGGCTAGACACGTAAGGAATACGAATAGATGCAGAACGGTTACGCGCTGAGTAAGCCAACATAATTGGTGCTTCAAAGTGCGGTACTAAACGCTTATATGAGTTGGTCGATGGGTTAGTCAACGCGTTCAAAGAGCGGGCATGTTTGATAATACCGCCAATGAAGTACAACGCCATTTCTGACAAACCTGCGTATTCATCGCCTGCGAATAAGTTTTTGCCATCTTTAGAGATAGACATGTGTACGTGCATACCTGAACCGTTATCGCCTACCATTGGTTTAGGCATAAAGGTTGCAGTTTTTGCATATTGATGCGCAACGTTCCAAACTGCATATTTGAACTGTTGCACTTCGTCAGCCTTACGCACCATAGTATTGAAGCTCACACCAATTTCTAACTGGCAAGATGCAACTTCATGGTGATGTACTTCTACACGACCAGGCCCCATGATTTCTTCAATTTTTGCACACATATCTGCACGCATATCTTGAGAAGAATCTACTGGTGGTACTGGGAAATAACCGCCTTTCACACGTGGACGGTGACCTGAGTTACCAGCTTCGTAGTCTTTACCTGTAGACCATGCAGCTTCTTCAGCGATTAATGTGTGGCGCGCGCCAGACATATCGATGTCCCATTTTACTTCGTCAAATACAAAGAATTCTGGTTCTGGGCCAAAGAAAGCAGTATCACCAATACCTGTCGATTTTAAATATTCTTCAGCACGGCGAGCAATAGAGCGTGGATCGCGGTCATAGCCTTGACCTGTCGATGGTTCGATAACATCACACGTTACAACCACTGTTGGTTCTGCAAAGAACGGGTCAATAAAACCTGTGTTGGCATCTGGGCGTAAGATCATGTCTGATGCTTCGATTCCTTTCCAGCCTTCAATTGAAGAACCATCAAACATTTTACCGTCTTCAAAGGTATCTTCATCGATACTGTCTGCAGGATAAGTTACGTGCTGCTCTTTACCCTTAGTATCTGTAAAGCGGAAATCGACCCATTTTGCACCACTTTCTTGGATGAGTTGAAGGACCTTGTTCGCCATGCTCATTTTGCTCCGATGTTTTTTGTTGCACCCGAAAGTGCGTGTTAGTAGTTGGCAGTTATTAAGCAATTAGCGTACCAACTTTTAAAAGCAAAGCTAAAACCATGAATTCCGTATGAGAATACATCATTTAAAAAAATTACTTTGTCGCTATTATACTGTCAGAAATACGATTTGCACCATATTCAAACACTGTTCATTTGATTTGATTTAAAACTGCAAAACATAGCACCATTTTAGTGCATTTATGTTTTATTTCTGTTGAATTGTAGATCAAAAAATAGCTCAAACAGTATCTATGCAAGCATTTTGCTGTGCCATGGTTGTATTGAGCAATGCAAATTATCCGACCAATCTTAAACAACACTTTATTTTTTATTGAGCAAAAATAATAAGATCGTTTAAAAATCCTAAACCTGTATTATTTTCGATCAAGCTGATTGAAAATACCTTTACTACACATTTGTATTTTCTATCGAAACGCTGCACTCAAACTACCTGACGTGAACCGCTAATAACATGCGCCATGATGCTACTTTTTAGCGCATTTTTTACGTTATCTATAAGTGTGAAGCTAAAATATGACGGCAGAATGACCCTGCTTGATTAAGTGGTCATTTCTTTCAGATCAAACCTGAACAATGTGTAATAAGCTTTGAAAATCTATAAATTGGTGAATGCGCTGATAAGCTTTAACAGGGATTATCATATAAATAGTCCGCAGAAAATG
Organism: Acinetobacter seohaensis; assembly: GCF_056431365.1. NCBI lineage: Bacteria > Pseudomonadati > Pseudomonadota > Gammaproteobacteria > Moraxellales > Moraxellaceae > Acinetobacter > Acinetobacter seohaensis. The sequence continues at coordinate 60,325 of NZ_JBWKMK010000016.1, read as the reverse complement.
CTTATTTTTTGCTATGATGATAAGCGCTTCCTTATTCCACCTTCTTTTCGACAAGAAAAATAAAGTCCTTTCTCGTTATAGGCGCAGGAATAAAGCAAATTATCTCAGACTCTTTAGCACTTAAAGTGTTCAATTTTCAATAGGTTAGCTCATGCTTTTAATGATCGACAACTATGACTCTTTTACCTACAACATCGTCCAGTATTTTGGCGAGTTAAATCAGGAAGTAAAAGTCGTTCGTAATGATGCCGTGACATTAGAAGATATTGAGCGATGGCAACCCAAGTATTTGGTGATTGGCCCAGGCCCTTGTTCTCCATCTGAAGCAGGGATTTCTATTCCTGCCATTCAGCATTTCGCAGGCAAAATTCCGTTACTGGGCGTGTGTTTAGGACACCAAAGTATCGGACAAGCCTTTGGTGGAAACATTGTGCGCGCTAAAACCGTGATGCATGGTCGTTTATCGGATATGTACCACAGCAACACAGGTATTTTTAGCAATCTGCCTTCACCATTTTCTGCAACCCGTTACCACTCTTTGGTGATTGATCAAGCAACCTTGCCAGATTGTCTGGAAGTGACATGCTGGACCAAAGAAGCAGATGGTTCGATGGAAGAAATTATGGGCGTGAAGCACAAAACTTTGCCTGTTGAAGGCGTGCAATTTCACCCCGAATCGATCCTGAGCCAACACGGTCATCAAATCTTTAAAAACTTTTTGGAAATTTACGCATAATGAGCGAGTCAAATCACATGAATATTCAACAAGCACTCAACCATATTACAAAACAAATTCACCTGACTCAGCCTCAAATGGAAGATGTGATGCGCGCGATTATGTCGGGCGAAGCAACAGACGCTCAAATTGGTGCATTGATGATGGGCTTACGCTTAAAAGGCGAAAGCATTGATGAAATTACTGCTGCTGCACGTGTAATGCGTGAATTTGCCATCAAAATTGATGTCAGCGATATTCCTTACCTCGTAGATATTGTTGGTACAGGTGGCGATGGTCAAAACCTATTTAACGTATCTACCGCCTCTTCCTTTGTCATTGCAGCTGCAGGTGCAACCATTGCCAAACACGGTAACCGTGGGGTTTCAACCAAATCAGGCTCATCTGACTTACTTGAGCAAGCAGGCATTAATCTTGATTTAAACATGCAACAAACTGAACGCTGTATTCGTGAAATGGGCGTAGGTTTCTTGTTTGCACCGAATCATCACAAAGCCATGAAATATGCGGTTACCCCGCGTAAAGAGTTGGGTATTCGCAGTATTTTCAACTTGCTTGGGCCATTGACTAACCCTGCGGGTGTAAAGCGTTTTGTCATTGGGGTGTTTAGCAATGAATTATGCCGCCCGATTGCAGAAGTGATGAAACAGCTCGGTGCTGAGCATGTCATGGTGGTGCATTCTAAAGATGGTTTAGATGAAATTAGCCTTGCTTCGAGCACTTATGTTGCAGAGCTCAAAGATGGTGAAATTACCGAATGGGAACTTACCCCTGAAAGCGTGGGAATTGAATCTCAAACTTTAACAGGACTGATTGTAGAAAACTCAGCTGAAAGCTTGAGTTTGATTAAAGATGCTTTGGGCAAAAACAAATCAGACAAAGGCGAAAAAGCGGCCAATATGATTGCACTCAATGCGGGTGCGGGTATCTATGTTTCGGGTCTAACTACAAGCTACAAACAAGGTGTCGCTTTGGCACATGACATTATTTATGGTGGACAAGCTTTGGAAAAAATGGGCGTGTTGTCTGAATTTACCAAAACGCTCAAACAGTACGAAGCATAAAGCAAATCAGGAAGGTGCATCATGGTGGATATTAGCAATACCATTTTAGGTAAAATTGTAGAACGTAAAAAAGAAGAGTTTGCCGAGCGTTTAAAACAACGCAGTTATGCAGACCTAGAACAATTGGCACGTGCAGCAACACCTGCACGTGGCTTTGCACAAGCCTTGCATAACAAACGCCCAGCGGTGATTGCGGAAATTAAAAAAGCATCACCATCTAAAGGCATTATTCGTGAAAACTTTGACCCTGCCGAAATTGCACAGCAATATGAAGCCGCAGGCGCAGCCTGTTTATCTGTGCTGACTGATGTCGATTTCTTTCAGGGTGCAGATGAAAATATTCAGATTGCCCGTTCACACTGTAACTTGCCTGCTCTGCGTAAAGATTTCTTGATTGATCCGTATGGTGTGGTGGAAGCACGTGCCTTACATGCAGACTGTGTGTTATTGATTGTATCTTGCTTATCTGACCAACAGTTGGAAGAAATGTCGGAAACGGCTTTTGAACATCATTTAGATGTGTTGGTTGAAGTACATGATGAAACTGAATTGGAGCGTGCTTTAAATCTTTCAGAGCGTTGTATTTTAGGGGTCAATAACCGAAATTTAAAAACCTTTGAAGTCGATTTAAATACCTCATTGCGTTTAAAAAACTTGTTGCCGCCTGCGCGTTTATTGGTCACTGAAAGTGGTATCGCCACACCAGAAGATGTCCGCATGATGCAAGACCATGAGATTCACAGTTTCTTGGTCGGTGAAAGTTTTATGAAACAAGCACGTCCTGACCATGCCTTTACGGCACTGTTTGGTCAGCCTGAAAATCTATAATCCAATTTGAAATACCATGAGTAAACATGATTCTTCGCTTTCTAAAGAACAGTACAATTTACTAAAATCTTTTAAAAAGCAAATCACTCAGCCTCATACTTCAAGCATTGCCAAGCCGTCTGAACCCAAAGTTCAGACGCCTGAGCAACAACAGGAAGATGATCTCGCATTGTTTCGTCAGCAAATGCAAGGCGTTCAAAAAATGGACGCAGGCAATATTGCAAAAATCGAACACACTGCCAAGAAAAAACCAGATGCCCAAACGCTGGCCAAACGTGCTGCAGCGATGGGACCAATGGAAACAGATGAAACTTTGCTGTCCGATACACAAGCCATGCTGAATCCAGTTGGCAGTCAAGCTGCATTGAGTTATCGGATCGCAACCCTGCAACATAAAGTCTTTGAAGATTTAAAAGCAGGTAACTTACGCTGGTTTGAAGCTGTAGATTTACATGGCTGTACCGTAGAAGAAGCACGAGTTGCAGTGCTGCAAATCATTCAAATGGCCAAAGATGAAAACCAGAACGTGATTAAAATTGTACATGGTAAAGGCCCTGAAGCCATTTTAAAAACCTATGTGAACGGTTGGCTGCGTCAGCATCGAGATGTTTTGGCTTTTGTCAGTGCGCCTGAAAAACAAGGTGGTACTGGTGCGGTTTTAGTGTTGCTTAAACGCAGTGAAAAGAACCCAAAGTTTAAACAGTAATCGGATTCATCTTTTAAACAGGGCATTGCAATAGTTTTCTGTTACAATGCCGTCCTTGTTCAATATCAGTGTAAGTGAACACGTCTTATGTCTATGCAGCAATCCTACGCAAACATCCTAACCGCCGTTGGTGAAGATCTTAATCGTCCAGGTCTCAAAGATACGCCGATGCGTGCTGCTAAAGCTTTTTCGTATTTAACTTCAGGTTATAGCCAAACTTTAGCCGAAGTCACCAATAATGCAGTGTTTCCATCCGACAACCGTGAAATGGTGTTGGTTAAAAATATTGAGTTCTACTCACTATGTGAGCACCATTTATTGCCATTTTATGGTCGTGTGCATATTGCCTACTTACCAGAAGGCAATGTATTGGGCTTGTCTAAATTTGCCCGCATTACCGAAATGTTTGCTCGTCGTTTGCAAATTCAGGAAAACCTGACTCAGCAAATTGCTGAAGCTGTTGCTGAAGTGACCAAAGCTCGCGGAGTTGCTGTAGTCATTGATTCTGCCCACATGTGCATGATGATGCGCGGTGTAGGCAAACAGGAGTCAACCACACGTACCGTGTCTTTTGTGGGAGATTTTAAAACCGACAAAGAAGCACGTCGTGAGTTTTTAAGTGCGGTGCCTGAGAGTTTTTAAATTGTGGCTAAGTTCCTCAATCAAATAAAAAATCCCGAAATTTATGTTCGGGATTTTTGGGTTTTAGATTAAAAAATTAGCTCGATACATCTTCAGATTCAACCTACAGACACATTGTTGCGTCCATTATTTTTTGCCATATACAAGGCTTTATCCACTTCTTCAAAAAAACGTTGATAGTCTGGATGCCCATCATATTCATGCACACCTATACTAATGGTAAAGTTAAATTCTTCACCTGTTGATGTTTTTAATGTGGCTTTTTCGACACGTTTACGAATATTTTCAGCGACTACCAAGGCACGATCAATGGTGGTATCAATCTGTAACAGTAAAAATTCTTCGCCGCCAATTCGGAAGGCATAGTCACTGCCTTTTGCATATTGCAAAATCACATCAGCTAAAAACTGTAATGCATCATCTCCTGCTGCATGTCCATAACGGTCATTGATTGATTTAAAATGATCGGCATCTATCACCAACAATGTTAAAGGCGAATTATTTTTTCGTGAAAAATTAATTTCACGGGACACGATGGTATTTAAATAACGGCGGTTGAGCAGTTGAGTTAAGGCATCATTGCCTGAACTGATATATTCAGACACCTGAAAAATTTGATCGACTAAATGCAAAATTTCACGATTCTTGGCACGAATGGATTGAATCATTTCAATTGCCTGTGCCTGACTTTCACATTGACCAATTTTCTGAATTAATTCATCCACCTGATAAATAAATTCAGTAATAGTTTGTACTTGTTCCGAACTTGAAAATGCATAAGCCGCTTTATGAATAAACCATAAACCAAATTCTGTTTTAGATAAAATCGGTTGCGTCATTTTGGTGTGATCGGACACCACCTGAAACATCAGTTCATTTTCCCAATCCAGCAAAGTTCCGCGTTGTCGATCTTTGTGCACGGCAACATCTTGCATGGCAGAAAATAAGCGATAGGTATGTTTCATATCATTATGTACTTCGACCTTCATTTCATAAGATCGGCACATAATTTCTGTGGCAAAGCATAAAATTTGGCTTAAATAATTAAACTGATTTAAGTTGCTATTGGCTTCTGTTGCAAAAAACTCAAAAGCCTTTTTTATAATAACGCGCACACCACGAATAATCAGCCAAGATGGAATTTGTACACGTGCATGCACATCGCCCACTTTAAATTGCTTTTCTACAATCTCGTTATAATTGTGTTGAAACGGAACTTCAAAACTGGAAATTAGCCACTGATATAAAGAGTTTTTTAAGCGATTCTTCACCATCTCTGCAGACAAAAATTCTGTCGCATGTTCTTCAAGCAACATTTGCTGATAGAACTCGATCACAAAATCTTCTGCATGTGCTTGAATAAACTGCTAAATTTTAACGGGTTTCACCAGCAACTCAACTTGTTTAGCTGGTTTTTTACAATTCAGTATAAATTCAACAGCTCTTTAAAAAAAATGCACATAGCCTAAACTGGTCTTGTTCCAGTCCTGTTTGTCCTGTTGTTGATATTCCCAACCCAATCGCAACACATGCTGCGGGTTGAGTACATATTGCAACTGGCTGTTCAGCTTAAATTGCCATTGGTGACGATCTTCCCAATACGGTAATTCAAGCTGAACCAAACTATTCATGCGTGCTGACCAGATATTTTGACAACCCAGTGTTGGGCCAATTCCAACACGCCAGCCTTTGTCTAAAGCCTTACCCGCTTGCACATGATTTTGAATTTGCACATAACACAAATGTTCACGCGCTTGATTAGCCACGCTATAACCAAACTGTGTTTTTAAACTTAAAACACCATGCTGTTCCGTTTCGCTAAAAGCCCCGTGCGAATTCAGGGCTTCTTGCTGCCAACCCAAATTAAAGCCCCAACTAAGTGGTGTTTTAAATGCGGTCATTGGGTTATAAGAGTTCACCGAGAGTAAATCTAACTGATTCAGTTTTAAGCGGTCTTCACGATATTGCACAGAAGCTTCTAAAAAGTTGAGTTGCGTCCCTGTACGAAAACCACCTTGCGGATCAAGTAAGTCATGGTAAGCCTGTCGATGACTCAACTCTACAAAATGCTCGCCTTGCACCTCGCCAGTACGCACAGCAAAGCTTCGTGCATGATGCCCCTGCACAGGATCGACCTGAGGGCGTGCGACATCCTGACGTTGTTTTTCTAAATTGATCTGACTTCTTAAACTTAAAATTTGTCTCAGTCGCGGTTGTGCAATTTTGGCTTCAATTTTGCGTCCAATCAGTTTCAGATACAAATCGTCATAAGCCATTTCCAGAATTTTAGCTTGATCGATTTGGCTGTAATTTTGCAAAATTGCCGCCACATTTTCAGGTTCTGCTTCGGCCACTTGATGGGCAGTTTTTGCCAACCCTGTACCATGTTGTCTAGCTTGCGCCAATAACTGAGTTTCCAAAGCAGGACGATAGACAACATCTGCCACTAAATTTTCCTGCTCTACAGCTTTTAGTGTTTCAATTGGAATAGATGCGACTTTAAACTGCTGCTGTAAATTTAGCTCAGGGCGCACCAAATCCATTAAACCCAATAAGCGATAGGCACAATTATCACTGATAAAATAATACGGAAATTGCACATGCTTCATTTCCCAAATGTGCTGCACTAAAAATGTGGTTTCCTGCTCATTCAGTGCCAGTTCATATTCCCACAAATCTCGGCTTTCTAAATCGCCATATTCTTTTACTTTGCGGTAATACGGCATCAGTGAATATTCACCCAGATATTGCCCTGTAAGTCCTTTCCATGCATAAGACCAATCTTCGCTGCCCGTTACCGTTGCTGCATAATTGACAGCATAGGAAATTAAATTCAGTTGTTTTTGATCTTTTGGGTCTAAGCGCAATAAAGTATGCCCAAACATAGAACTTGGATTGCCCATAAAGTCTGTGGCATAAATCAGCACTGCTTTATAAGGTTTAATTTGTCCAATCCATTCGTCCAATTCAGGACATTGCACCTGTGCCAAATCTTGTTGAGGAATTTGTAATTGTTCAATTAACCAGCGGCTACGTGCAGGAAATTTGCACTGCACCGATTGATTGGCAGGCGCTGTTTCAAATAATGCCTGCACATTGCGAAGTAACTCTTGGTTTAAATTGCTTCCGCCTTGTTCCGACACAAAATAGCCTGCATATTGCACTTCACTTTTGCCTTGCTGCGCATACATTAAACGCTGCCAAGTCACCTGTTCTGCCAAGTGTAGGTCTTTGGCTTTTTGCACATAATGTGCGGAAAACATCGCTAATTTATTTGTATTTTGTACTGTAGAAGTGGCTGTAAGTGGCTGAATCTGTATTGGAGATATTTCAGGAGATAACGCAAAAACCGTAGGAGATAAAAAAACTAAACTACTTAAAACAATTGATTTCATGGACATTTTATAAATTTTATATAGGGTCTAAACGTATTCTTGTGCTATAAAAAAGCCCTGCGAATAATACAGGGCTTTTATTCAAACTTAAACGTATGCTTTTAATACGTCATCATTTGCCATCACGTTCTGTAAAGATGCCAATACTTCTAAAGAAGTCTGGTTGTCTGCAGAATAAATAGATGCAAAGTTTTGCTTAGAAACCGCAAAGAAATGTGCTTTATCTTCAGCTTTAATGCTTAACAATTCAGCCAATACGTTTAAGCTTTCGCCTTCACCAACTGCCATATCGCGTGCCAATGTTTCAGCATTTTCATTGGTGAATGTCACAACTTGTGCAGTTACTGTACCTGTACCGCTACAACCTAAAGTACCAAATGTGATACCAAATAATTGGTTAGCAAAAATACCGTTTGTAGTTGCTGCTAAAAGCTTAGCTACTTTACCAGACTGACCTGCCCAAACTTGAGAACCGATACCACAACCTGCATCACGGTCTGCAAATGCTGCTGTAGAACCGACTGCCAAGACTGCAGCCAATGCTAATTTTTTAATTATAGTCGTACTCCAGAGATTTATTATTCGAAAAATTATGCTTCGAATCGTTATTCTTTATTGCTATGTGTAACTTTTATTACACTATTTTAAGATAGCGAGATGTCACTCAGAAGGCAAAACATTTATCCCAAAATCATGCATTATTTTTGTGCATTTTTGTAGCGTCGATTGGTTTTTAACTTAAAGATTGGTCTTAAATTTGAAAATAGATTCTAGTATTGAAGATAGCATTTAGATTTACTGCTGCTGTTGATCCTCAGTTTTCAGTGTCCACTGCCCTTCTGCATCGCGGTGACCCAAAATTTTCATGACCAGAACCAGACTCAGTAACAGCAATAAATACCAAGAACCGAGTTTGCCCCAGCCGACCATGTGCCACGCATCGACCTGACTTGGATACAACCAAATTTGATAAAAGGTGCTAATGTTTTCTGCAACCCAAATAATAAAAGCCAAAAGCAGTAATACAGGCAACATCGGTAGTTGTAATTTAAACCATTGTAATTGAAAACGAATTTTAGTTTTCCAGAAAATTACGACACTCCACACAAACAAGCCATAACGAATATCGGGGATAAAAAACTTGCTCATGAAGTTGATGTACGACAACACCGCCAAGGCCATCATATTGCCAAAAGTCGGCAAATTCCGTAAAGATACCTGATACAAACGCAAAGAACGTGCAAAGAAACTGCCAACTGCAGAATACATAAAGCCTGCAAATAGCGGTACAGTCATAATTTTAAAGACAGCAGGTTGAGGATATTGCCACGATGCAATTTGTGGATGGGTTAAAAAAATTTCCATAATCATCGCCAAAATATGAAACAAGGCGATGACTTTGGCTTCTGCCCAAGATTCTAGTTTTAAATATAAAAGACAAACTTGAATAATTAAGGCATAAAACAATAAATAGTCGTAACGGAAAAATCCGAAATATTCCTGGCTACCCATTGATGCAGTGAGTGCAAATGCAATCAGCAATAAAATTCCAAATAAGGCAGCCGAAGCTGCCTTAGTCGAAAACTCAAGTCCTGACTTTAACCATGTTATCCACATGATCTGACAACCTGACCGAAGCTGAAATTACTCTGATACATCTAAAAATGATCCATCTATATCATTACGTGATTATAGATATTTGGCACTGTATTCATGAACCGTGTCGATAAATACTTTAGGACGTTCAGGATCTACCCATTGGGTAATGCCATGACCTAAGTTGGCCACATAACCTGTTTTTTCACCATTGGCATAGGCATCATCTAGCATCGCACGTGTCGCTTTAGCAATTGCTTCAGGTGAACCATATAAAGTCGCTGGATCTAAGTTACCTTGCAATGCGGCACGACCACTCACCGTTTGACGTGCGACATTTAACGGTGTTGTCCAGTCCAGACCAAAAGCATCTGCACCTGTTGCAATCATTGGCTCCAGCCATTGACCGCCACCTTTGGTAAATAAAATAACAGGGATTTTACGTCCATCTTTTTCACGTTGCAGACCTGACACAATTTTCTGCATATAGTGGAGTGAAAATTCAAGATATTCACGATGGGCCAATGCACCGCCCCAACTATCAAAAATTTGTACTGCCTGTGCGCCTGCATCAATTTGTGCATTTAAGTATTCGGTCACTGCATCGGCCAAACGGTCTAATAGTGCATGTAAAACTTCAGGCTGTGCGTACATCATGTTTTTGGTGAAACGGAAATCTTTGCTTGAACCACCTTCAACCATATACGTTGCCAAAGTCCATGGACTACCTGAAAAACCAATTAAAGGCACTTGTCCGCCCAAAGCAGAACGAATGGTCGATACTGCATTCATGACATAGTCTAAGTCTGACTTGGCATTAAATTTAGGTAAATTGGCAACGTCTTGCTCGGTACGCACCGTTTTATGAAACTTTGGCCCTTCGCCTACTTCAAAATACAGACCTAAGCCTAATGCATCGGGTACAGTTAAAATATCTGAAAATAAAATCGCAGCATCTAATTCATAACGACGCAAAGGCTGTAAAGTCACTTCACAGGCAAATTCAGTATTTTTGCATAGAGAAAGAAAATCTCCTGCCTGCGCACGTGTAGCACGATATTCTGGTAAATAACGTCCTGCCTGACGCATCATCCATACGGGCGTGCAATCTACTGGCTCACGTAATAAGGCACGAAGAAAACGATCATTTTTTAAGGTCGTCATTTACTTTCCCAACTCATTTTCAATCTTGCAGCCATCATATCAAAAAGGTTGAAGTTTTAATAACTTCATTTCTTGCTCGTCTTTTCAGCCTATTCTAAGTGTTCAAATTCAGCTTACGTTTATGTGAAATACATCACACAAACAAAAGTCACTGTAAAATTGGGGTTATCTTGCATATTTACACAAAACAACTACTGCATCTCCTTAGTTTTTCTGCAATACTTGGCTAGTTTTTATCTATGTAAATGAATAATTCTCAAGGTTGAATTACATGTTGGTTCGCACAATACTCGCAATGAGTTTAAGTTGCATTTTTGCAGGGACTACTTTTGCTGCATCTACTGCTGAACAACCGTTAAATCCACAAGTGATTAGCAATACCGCTATTGAAGATCCGATTGATCCTTTAGCGACAGAAGCATCGGCTGCACAAAATAATCTAAATGCAACAGACACTGCTATTACGCAACAAGAACAAAATGATTTAAATAAGGCTTCAAAAACCTTAGATGATCTACACAAAACTGAAGATACCACTGCCGATGTAGGCACTGCACCAACAAAAAGCTCTGCAAGCCAAACTGCTACATCCAACACAGCAGCACCAAAAGCTTCATGGACTTTAGATGGTTTAAATAATGCCACTTGGTATGAAAATATTGGTAAAGGTCAGTTCCCTGTGTATGCACGTGCACACGTGATGCTGAACAATTCACATGCTTCTCCAGGTGCAATTGATGGCACTAGTGGTAAGAACACCCTAAAAGCAATTGCATCATTCCAGCAAATGAATGGCATTAGCCCAACGGGTATTTTAACCAAAGAAACTTGGGATGCGTTGGTTGCACGTCAAGGTTCACGTCCTGCATTTGTAGAATACACGGTTACTGAAGCGGACTTAAAAGGTCCTTATGCGAAATCTATTCCGCATGACTATGCAGAACAAGCCAAAATGAAAGGCTTGTACTACACCCGCGTAAGTGAAATGTTAGGTGAAAAATTCCACATGGATGAAAATTTCTTAAAGAAATTAAATCCGAATGCAACATTTAATAAAGTGGGTGAAAAGTTATTGGTGACCAACGTTCGCAATGACTTACCTGAAGACATTCACCTGATTGTGGCGCACAAAGGTGCAAAACAACTGTATTTGTTCAACAAACAAAACCAAATGGTCGGCTCATTCCCAGCAACCATTGGCAGTGCAGATACTCCATCGCCAACAGGTACTTATAAAGTGACAGGTGTTGCACCAAACCCATGGTACAGCTATTCACCAAGTAACTTTATTCAGGGCAAAAACTTAAAACCGCTGTCTTTACCACCAGGCCCTAACGGCCCTGTGGGGAATATCTGGATTGGTTTAAGTAAAAAATCATTCGGTATTCACGGCACACCAAACCCATCGACCATTTCAAAAACGGCGTCGCATGGTTGTATCCGTTTAACCAACTGGGATGCAAACGATTTAGGTCGTAAAGTACGTTCTGGCGTGACTGTAAAATTCCTTGAATAATCAGTGATCGCTTTAAACCGCAAAAGACCCACGTTTTTACGTGGGTTTTTTAATGCCGCGATAAAACTCTAAAATGTCTAGGTTCTGCAAAAAATCTACACATGTTGCAATTTTAGAACGGCATGTTGCAGTTCGCCTCTAGGTCGGCTGCGGTGAAAAGATTAAGATTAGTTCAAGTTAAAAAAATGATAGGAACATTATCATGAATGCTTATTTACACCGTAGTGAAGATCGTGGTCATGTGAAAATGGGGTGGTTAGACACCAAACATAGTTTCTCTTTTGGTAATTGGTATAACCCGAAATATATGGGTGTTAGTGCCTTACGTGTCATTAACGATGACCGTATTGCCGCACATAATGGTTTTGGTACTCACCCACACGACAACATGGAAATTTTGACTTGTGTATTAAGTGGTACGATTTCCCACCGCGACAGCATGGGCAATGAACGCCATATTACTGCAGGTGAATGGCAGTTAATGAGCGCAGGTACAGGCGTTCAGCACAGCGAAATTAACAATGGTGATGAAGAAGTACACATGCTGCAAATTTGGATTCAGCCGAATGTACGCGATGCAGAGCCGACGTATCAGCAAATTCAACGTGACCCAAATACAGCACCCAACCAGTGGCATTTAATTGTCGGCCCGAATGACAATGCCCCAATGCACATTCGTCAACAGGCAGAAGTAAAAGCAGCTGTTTTAGAAACTGGACATCGTTTAGAAGTTACAGCAACACAAGCGGTAAACTATGTGCATGTAATTCGTGGTGAAATCACCATTGGCGAGCAAACAGTTAAAGCGGGCGATGCTTTGTTATTTGCTGATAATGCTGTGATTGAAGCAAAAGAAGACAGCCAGTTCATTTGGTTTGATTTACCAAAACAGTAAGTCCTGACTGTCACCTTATTATGATTGAGCATCTTTAATTTTTTGAGTTACCCTCTTGCCCTCTTCTACAGAGGGCTTTTTTATGGCTGAAATTGCATGATTCATTTTTTAAACACAGTTTTTGTCACGTTAATGACTTTACGCTGTTGTCTGCAAATACGCAGCAATTTGCTCTGCCACATTCCGTGCGGTTCGGGAAACACCAATTAAAGTTGCCGAGGCTGCGCCTGTCCAATCGCCATAACCAATCAACCATAAATTTTGCTGTTGTAACGCTCGATTTTCTAACACATCGACTGTGCCTTGTGCATTAACCACATTCAAACTTTGTAAATGCGACAATGCTGCCTTAAAACCTGTGCACCAAATAATGGCAGCAATTTCCTGTTCGCGCCCATCTGCCCAAACTGCACTATGTTCGGTTAAATAGTCAAATGGCGGCAGACCATGTAATACATCACGTTGCCGTGCTTCTTTGACACTTGGAATCATCACAATATCGCCCAAACCACCGATCGGTTGTTCAATACTGCGACCTTCCTGCTGGGCTTTTAAGCGCTCCGTGGCACGTAAAAATAAAACCCGTCCATCTACATCATCGGCTAAAAAACTTGGCGGTTGCTGTGTAACCCAAAAAGTTTCGGCCACTTTAGACACTTCTGCCAAAATTTGTGCGCCTGAGTTACCCCCGCCGACAATCATGACTCTTTTGCCCTGAAAAGCATTGGCATTGCGGTAATGAGCCGAATGAATTTGTGTGCCTAAAAAGCGTTCGCGTCCTGTATAAGCAGGAATAAAAGGCTGACTCCACGTTCCAGTAGCACTCACAGCGGCTTTGGCTCGCCAGCTTTGCTGTGCCGAACACACAATTAAATCATTGCCTTCCTTCAGGACTTTTTCGACCTGCACAGGACGCAGCACAGGAAATTGATAGCGTGTTTCATACGCTGTTAAATAGTCAATCACTTCTAATCGTTTTGGATATTCCTGTTCGGTTTTTGGCATTAACCAGCCGGACAAAGAACTCCATGTATTTGGAGAGAACAGCTGTAAAGAATCCCACGCATGTTGCCACGCACCGCCCGACTGCGTTTGATTATCCAAGATCAGAAAATTGATTTTTTGCCGTTTTAAAAAGTAAGCCGTGGCCAATGCTGCTTGTCCGCCACCAATAATAATTACATCGGCATCCATTATTTGATTCAAAATGGCTCTCCTGCTCGCAATACGCACCCTGTTGCTATGCCTAATCTTAGCGCATAAGTGCAACACGTGAGAGATTAAAAATTCAGTCCACCAAACTCAACTTATGGAAGCACGTAATTAGAAGCAAGCCATCTTGAAAAATGATGCTGCAAAAAAGCCAAGTCTTTCAACTTGACTTTGTTTTGTAAGATAGCTTGATGTGCAACACTGCAGAATCAGGTTCGGGCTTTAAAAAGCCCAAACCAATTTCAAAGTCGAAGAGTGTCCTTCAGGACGATGTTCCACTTCGGTTTCTTTCAAAAACTTTGCTTCCAAAGACCAATTATCACGTTTGTATTGAATCGCGGGACCAAAAGATAGAGCCTGTCCTTTATTGCCAATACTGACACCATTCACTTCATCATCTGTGGTTTGTTTAAATACATAACCTTCGAGTGCCAATTTGACTTGATCATTCAATTGATAACCGATTGCATAATCTCCAGCGAAATAATCCCCCGACTGATAATTTGTGTCGTCATTTTCACTGTTGAAGCTATAAGACATTTTGGTGGAAAACTCCCAACCTTGCGGCTGCAAATAAGAATACGCAAAGATAGGACGAATGGTGTTGTAGTTCTTACCTAAGTTGGCAACTACAGGACGTTGTGGATTGGCATCGTCATAATCGCCTGTTGCGAGCACACCTTCTAAAGCAGCTACACTGTGATGATTGCCTTTATGCCAACCCAACATGCTGCCAATAATCAAATCGCCCAAACCACTGTTAGAGTCTGACATGCCCATCACATTTAAACGCAAATCGACCAAAGGCTGTGCAGCATATAAACCCAACTGACCGCCTGCAATGTGTTGGGGGGTCATCCATACCAAACGTGGAATATAGACATTCACATCGGCATGGAAATTGTCTGGGCCGTCTTTAAACTCACTGGCATGATAGTTCTGATAGTAGTTGAGTAAGTATACCCCAGCTGGTGGTAAAGCCCCTGCTGCAATGCCTTCTGCGCCTAATCCAAATGTATCTAAACCGTTTTCTGTTGCATTGACGTGTGTCGCCATGACACCCAAAAGCATGAGTGCCCAAATTTTGTTATTCATAGAACATCCTATTCAATAGAAATTTTGATGAAGTCTGCCTGCTGCGCCTGAATCATTCATGCGCGAACAGCCGACTTTTAAGGGCAGCATCAACAAAGAACTTGCTGATGCTGTATTGGCGAACGTGTTAAAACTTTGTGTTTTAAGGTGTGGGATTAAGCACTTGCACGACGACGTTCAACTTCAGTCGATGGTGCATTTGCAGTGTCTTTGACTAATTCAAAGTTAAAGGTGATGTGCTTAAATGGTTTGTCTAAACCACGGCGCTGAATTTCTGCAGCATCGGTCACATCTACCGCTGTTGCAACCAGACCTTCACGGGTCGCAAATGCGAAGTCATCCCACAGGTATTGATCACCTTCAATGTTAAATTGCGTAGTGAGTTTGCGGTAACCTGGTGCAGAAATGAAGTAATGCACGTGAGATGGACGGTTGCCATGACGACCTAGTTTGTTTAATAAAGCTTGAGTCGTGCCGTCTGGTGGGCAGCCATAACCGACTGGCATGGTCGTTTGCGCCACATATTTACCATTGGCATCACTGAAAATAGTACGGCGTAAGTTAAAGTCAGACTGAGATTTATCAAAGAATGAATAGTTACCTAAACCGTTGGCATGCCAAACTTCGACTTTGGCATTTTCAATGATATTGCCATTGGTGTCAGTGACTGTACCTTCAATAATTAACGTATCTAAATGGTCTGATTCTGAACCATCATCCATACGCGCAAAACCGACTGATTCAGGCGCACCTGCAACATAAAGTGGCCCTTCAATGGTACGTGGTGTACCGCCTGTTACGCCTGCTTTGGCATCGGCTTCATCGGCACGTAAATCTAGATAATGTTCTAAACCCAAACCTGCTGCAAGTAAACCAAGTTCATTGGCTTTGCCTGCATCGGTAATATATTCCAGACCTTTCCACACTTCTGAAGGCTGAATGTCTAAATCTTCTATGGCTTGAAATAAATCTGCCACTAAACGCACCACTATTTGCTGCACACGCTGATCGACAGGGCGTGTAGCGGTGTCTACGTTCATTTCCTTCACTAAAGTATCAATTTGTTGACGGTCCATGTAACTCTCCTTGGCTATTTTGGCTTTGCTGGTTGTCGCATTGCTATTTTGGCTTTTGACACTGCCTTACTGTGTTGATGATGGTGTCAGTGCTGAGCTAAATGCCTCAACACTGACCGACTTCCTTGGAAACTTTTTATCTATTGCAATTCGATAGGCTCAGTACAATATTGCAGCACCTATCCACTTTTAAATATGTGTTAAATATGTTTAAACAATGCTGAACGTGACTGACCACTTGCACCATCGGCAGCACTCAAGAAGCGTTCTGTGTGAATATCACGTTCAAACAAACGGCTTTGCATTAAGGTCGAAATTGCTGCATCAATCATGACTGGTGGGCCGCATAAATAGGCTTTGTGTCCACCGCAACGCTGCTCAAAATAATCGGCAACCGCTTCATGCACATAGCCTGTAAATCCTGTCCAATGGTCTTCTGCTTTAGGTGCATTTAATGCAGGAATGTAGCGGAAGTTTGGATAGTCTTTGACTAACTGCTCAAACAGTTCTCGGTTATATAATTCCGCAACATCACGCGCACCTTGGAATAGGTAAATGGTGCGGGTATCACCCGACTCTAGTAAGTCTAAAATCATAGATTGCGGGCTAGATAAACCTGAACCACCTGCTATAAAAATCGCATCCTGATCATCCGATTTACGTACAAAGAATTGTCCGTATGGCCCTGAAATTTCCAGTGCGTCGCCTGCCGCAAGCTGCTCATGCACATAGGTCGTAGCACTGCCGCCCACAACATGACGAATATGCAATTCAATAATGCCTAGTTCGCTTGGTGCATTGGCAATTGAGAAGGCACGAGTGCCTTCAATACCCGGGAATTGCACGTTAATGTATTGCCCTGCCTGAAACTCCATCGGGCGGTCTAACTGCAAGCGCACACCTTTAATGGTTGGAGATAAGTCCTTTACCTCAAGGACTTTGGCCTGATAATCCTGAACCAAATATCCCAAGAAATCTGGGTCTTCATCAACATCGGCTTCAATGGTCATGTCTGATTCAGGCTTACAGCAGCACGCCAACACTTTGTGTTCTTCACGTTCCAAATCCATCAGCGCGAAAGGTGACGCTTCGCCGACATCATAATAACCATCGGTGACTTGGACTTTACAAGTGCCGCAAGTGCCATGCCCACAAGCAAATGGCAACCACACGCCTTGACGTAACGCGGCATCTAAAATGGTTTGATCTTCTTCAACCTCAATGGTTGTGCCAATTGGCTCAATTGTGACTTGATAGCTCATCTGCGACCTCCTGTCTTGTACTTACTGACTGTGCTTTGCTGTCTTTATTTTGTTGTGATCTTACTGT
The DNA here is from genome assembly GCF_056431365.1 of Acinetobacter seohaensis. Taxonomy (NCBI): domain Bacteria; kingdom Pseudomonadati; phylum Pseudomonadota; class Gammaproteobacteria; order Moraxellales; family Moraxellaceae; genus Acinetobacter; species Acinetobacter seohaensis. Next base: position 43,071 of record NZ_JBWKMK010000016.1, on the reverse strand, counting down.
TTTAAACGTGTGCGCTCTTGTACCCATTCAGTCCTGGGGTCACAAAACGCAGTAGTGATTTTTGATCGAAGCCAATTTCTGCCAAGGTCTGTTCAGGGCGTGGCTGAATTACCTGTTTGTTTAAAGTAAATTGCACTTCATCCCATTTAATGTTTTCAAAGTCAGGATGTTGATGGAAACCCGCCTGCATTTGCTGATCCAAAAATTCCTGAAAGGTTTGCTGCGGCGAAACCAACATGGCGTGTGCAGAACAATATAAAGTGTGATGATCCCAACCCACATACACCAAAATGTTGTCGCCATAGTGTTTTTGTAGGTCGCGTGGTTCAAAGTCGTAATCTGGGCGAATAGCGCGTACTGACATGGTCATTCTCCGTATTGGGGTGGTTTGAGCCGCAAATGACTCAAACCGAAATCCTTTTAAATTTGAATCTTGAAATAACTTAAATTTTAGATATTTACTTTAGATAGTGAATGAGCGTTAAGCCGCATCACCTTTCCATTTTTTCCAGCGTTGCTGGTCTGGTGAACCTTCAATATCCAAGTTATCTGCACCGACATTGAAGCGATAATATTCGCGCAGCATGTTTTCCAAATCTAAGCCACCACAGTTGCCTTGTAGAATTTGGTTCACTGGCAACCATGCCTGCACATATTTTTCAGGTTCACGTTCAAAAATATCGTGACAACCATCTGAACAGGTGTGGTAACGCTCGCCTTTATAAACAGACTCACGATACGTAAACATGGTCGGATCGCCATCCATTTCGGTGAAAGTCATTGGCACTTGGCAAATTTGGCACAATTGCGGTAAGCCTGCGCTGTAGAAACGCTTGCCTTCTGCTTCCATCTTGCGTGCTAACTCCCACTTTGGACGGTAGTATTTGTCAAAGGTGTCTGGATATTTTTCAGATAACCAATCCATTTCCTGATCGGTTGGAATCCAAGTATGGAAACCTGCTGCATGACCGAAGTTATAGAAAATCCACCACGCTTGATGCGACACGTGTTCTTTTTCTTTGGTAATTACTTCTGAATATTTCGGCATACGAATACCGTAACGGCTCAAGTCTTTAAATAACGCACCGCCCGCTTCTTCAAAGTAGGTTTCCCACGCTTCTTTCCACGACATCACTTTGTTTGGCAGCATGTAGTCCATCATCATGCCAACTATAGATAACAGACGAGTCCCACGCCAGAACCACTTATCAATCCATTCCTGTACGATTGGCACGTTATCTTCGTGTTGTTCTAACAAGAATTTCACGATTTCTAGACCTAAAGTCATGTGACGTGCTTCATCGGACTGTGCACTAAAACCAAAGGTGACCGTTGCCATATCGCCATTGTGTGCTGCACCTGACATGAACGGTACGAACAACAAGTTGGTCAATACATATTCAAAGGCAAAGCTAATGGCTAACAAGAACTCAAACGGCCCTGCTGAACGCGCATCTTCAAAGAAAGATTTTGGTACAGACAAGTACCAAACGCGGTCATGCATGTGCGACCAATCCTGAAAACCATCAAAGAATTTGTTGTAATGGCTCATGGCATGAATTTGCGTCTGCACGTGACGTAATTCATCAATCGACTGCATTTGTGATGCGATACGTGCGCCTACACCACTGAACTGACGCCCTACATGTGCATAACCTTGGAATGCCTGATATTCAAGCGGAGTTACCGCAGTTAAAAACAGTTTGATGGCATTCAAATAACGCTCATTGGTCACGTTCATTTGACCGTTGTTTTGTGCAAAAGCATCAAAAATGGCGTAAAGTTTTTTCTCTTTTTCTGCCTGATACTTCCAGTAAGCATCCATGGTTAAACGGAATGGATCTTCCCATTTAGACCAGTCTGTAATTTTAATGCCTTCAAATTCTTCGTATGGAAAGGCTTCTTTGCGGTCTGCATAAGAAAAGTCCCAATCCAAGTCACGAGTAAGTGCGCGATAACGGTCTTTGGCATTCAGTTTTTTTGCTGGGGTTTTAACTTGTGAATTCATGCTCATCATCCTTAAATTTTTTAGCGGCAATCTATGCAGCAATATGTTCTGGCGGCACTGTACTCAAATTGGCTCAGTGCACATCCTTATTCCTAGTTCCAGTGCAAACGGAAACTGTCATCATCTTCTTCGACGTTGCCGCCCAACGTAATCATGTTGAGTTGTAAAGACTGAATATCCCAATCTTGTCCAAGTTTTTCAGATACCGTTTCTGCTTTAACAATCAGACCTGTTTCGCTTTCTACCCGAATCATGGCTGGCAGATATTGAATCGTGGCATCTGGGTTGTCTTCTTCAATCGCTTCAATGATGTAGCGCGACGTGTCATTGTCCTGTAATGCGAGATAAACCTTAGACATGCTGCTTCTCCTTAAGCCTGCAAAATTTGTTCGAGTTCGATGCCAATTTTTTTACTGCGTTCCAGCAGTTTTTGTTCTGCAATGTCGACTGCATCTGCAGACAACGCCTCAGCTGCCCACGCTGCAAATGCCGCTTTCACTTCAGGTAAATATTCGGCTAACCACTGGCTCAACAATTGTTTGTTATGTGCAGATTCTGCAGCTGCGGTTTTAAATACGCTGTCTGACCATTTGCGTAAATCTGCCATGGCTTCCTGCATAAATTCCATCAGCATCGCCAAGTCACGTGCTTGATGCTGTGCCAGCCATTGATCAAATTGGGTGTAAACCAATTCGCTCATAAAGCTGTCAATCACCAAGTTTTGTAATAAAAACAGTTTGAAATAGTCCTGCTCGATCAAACTGGTTTCACACAACTTGCGCAGTCCTTGCCATGCTTCATCCTGCATCCATGCTTGTTTGGCTGGAATTAAAGATTCGCCCGTGTTGCCATCGAGTGCCAAACCAACCCGTGAGATGTACTGCGCCATCCCTAAACGATCCATCGCAGCATAAATACAGGCTTGGGTCAGCACCGTGCCATAACCATAAGCACTGCCCGACATCATGTGTAAATTGGCAGTCTGTTCGATATGACGAAACGGCAAAAACAAGGCAATCACTTTGGCTTTGACATCTTCAGAAATATGCTCTGCCAACTGACGCTTTTCAAAAAAGCTAAAGTTACTTTCGGCAATGTCCTGCAAACGCGCACGATGCTGCACATAAGTTCCGTAATAAAACTGACGCGGGTCTTTAAATGCATACCAATCCTGCATTTCAATTGCAGTATGGGTTTTATCATTTAAGGTTTTTTCAGGTTTCCACAGCGGACGATAGTGAAAGTTGGTTTCCGCCTGAATATCAAAACTGACTTCCTGATAACGGGTGGCTGGCTTGTTGCCAAAACGGCGCTCAATATAGGCATAGTTTTGACGAATTGGCTCAATACCCGCTGTTTTAATTTCTAAAGTCATCGCTTATCTCCTTAAGCATTCAGTGTTGATCTTCATGATCAATGTTGTATCGCTGTGCACCGACTAAAGTGTCGTGTTCAATGCCGTAACGCCATTTGTCTTCTTCAGCATCATTCACGGCTTGCTGTTGTTCGCTCATTTCCACCACTTGATTGGTTGCGCAGAACTCGCGGAATGCTTGCTGCGGTAACACCAACTCCACATATAAAGTGGGATCGTGAATGGCAAAGTCGAACTCGACAAATGCGGCATTAATATCGCCCGTTACCCGAATATATTTGGTTAAGGGCAATGCGCCTGTTGCATCCTTCATATTGTTCTCCTACAAGATCTGATTCATTCAGAACTTGCTTCAGTTGCTTCATGCATCTGTTGCTTACTTTTACTATTACAACAAGCGTGCCAACTTTATAAAAACATTGAAAAACAGCAACTTAAAAAATCTGAGTGTTTTTATAAGAATTTGGATTTCATGATTTGATGAATTTTGATGTTTAAAAAATTTAAGATTTCATGATTTGATGAAATACAGCCCGTACAGATACAAAAATTTACCCTTGGGCTTTATGCAATTCGCTTATGATAAAGACGGAATAAAAACAACAAAAACATATAGATACAACTAAATACCTTTAAGGTTTGGCATGATGCTGTTTAGGTATTATTGAATTTTCACGAATTTGCATAAGATGGCTAAACAGCCTCGAATTTAATGGATTAAACACGGCGCATGGTACGAGTAAAATACGACAGCAGCGGCAAATATGCAGGTCATCCTCAGGAAATTCACGACCTGCTTTCCAAACTACATTTTGACACTGAGCGTGGACAAATCTGGTTTGATGAATATCGCATGTTGCTGATGCATACCAGCATCATGGGCTATTTGCGTAAAGACCTTGCCAATATGATTGGAATGGAACGCACCAAACGCTTTTTTATTCGTTTGGGCTATCAGGCAGGTCTGAAAGATGCAGAAGTCACTACTAAAATGCGCCCAGGTTTAAATGAAGAACAGGCTTTTATGGCAGGGCCGCAAATGCACGGTATTCGTGGCATGGTGCAAGTTTCTGCCAATCAATTGATTTTAAATCAAAAGAAAAAACAGTTTTATGCAGACTTAAACTGGCATAACTCTTTTGAAGCCGATGTGCATGTTGAGCAATTTGGACTGAGTCACGAACCTTCCTGCTGGATGCTGCTGGGCTATGCTTGCGGTTACAGCAGTTTTGCCACAGGCATGACCATTATTTATCAGGAAGTGGAATGTAAAGCCTGCGGGCGTGAGCATTGCCGTATTATTGGTAAACAACTCAGTGAATGGGAAAATGCCGATGAGTTGATTCAATTCATGTCGCCTGAACCGATGGAACAGGAACTCATTGCGCTACAAGCAGAACTGTATGAACTGAAAAAGTCGATTTATACCACCAGTAAAAATGACTACAGCATGTTCAGCTCAGTCGGACAATCTGCAGCTTATCAACGGGTGTGTGACTTACTCAAAAAAGCGGCAGGTGCAAAAGTGTCGATTTTGCTGCAAGGTGAAACAGGGGTCGGGAAAGAAGCCTTTGCCCGTGGTGTGCATGAACTCAGTCAACGTAAAGAACATGCTTTTGTTGCGGTCAACTGTGCGGCAATTCCGCCTGAACTGATTGAATCTGAACTGTTTGGTGTTGAAAAAGGTGCATTTACAGGTGCACATCAATCACGCTTAGGTAAATTCGAACGCGCCCATGGCGGCACTATTTTTTTAGATGAAGTGATTGAGCTTTCACCACGCGCTCAAGCGGCTTTACTGCGTGTGCTACAAGAAGGTGAAGTGGAACGTGTTGGGGATTCACAAACCCGTCATATTGATGTTCGTGTAATTGCTGCAACCAATGAAGATTTAGAACAAGCCGTTAAAGCAGGTCGTTTCCGTGCCGACTTATATTACCGTTTAAATATTTTTCCTGTGCAAATTCCACCACTGCGTGAACGCCGTGAAGATTTACCGCTATTGGTTGCGCATTTCTTAAAACGCTTTGAAAAAATGTATGACAAACAAATTCAAGGCGTCAGTGAAAAAGCCACTGACTTTATGCAAAGCTATGCGTGGCCTGGCAATATTCGTGAACTGGAAAACCTGCTCGAACGTGCGGTACTACTGACGGAAGATCAACAACTGATTAAACTGAATGCCCTGTTTCCGCAAATGCACAGCGACCATACTGTAGATGAGCAAGACAGCGTAGATTTAGACACGCTTTTAACCGAAGGTTTTGATTTAGAACAGCATGAGCAACAACTGATTATCACCGCGATGCAAAAAGCCAAACACAATGTATCTGAAGCGGCACGCTTATTGGGAATTTCCCGCGCTGCACTGGATTATCGTTTAAAAAAATACGCCATGCGCTAGAAATTCCGCAATAAAAAAGCCCTGTTTTTCAACAAGGCTTTTGCATTTCAAGCAGCCGAATTACCAGCTCAGTGTCTGAGTGCCTGGACGGAAAATTGCTTCACCCATAGCATCTGGATTGGCATATTTCAGACCTTTCATTAAGTCACCTTCAACAACACCGTACTGCTCCATACACATTTTGCAGATATACACATCACCACCTTTGGCGATAATACTTTTCAGCATGTTCTGATGCTCTGCATATTTATGTTCAAAGCGGTTAGATGCCAACATTACGCCTTGATCGACCAAATAAATCGTCAGTGGATGACCTTTGCCAAATTGGTTATTGCTCATGCCAATTGCCATTTTGGTGCGGTGCGCATCACTGCTGGTAAGCAAGACAAAAAGTGGATCTTTTTTGCTCTCTGCCATTGCTGGAGATAGACTGGCAAAGGTCAGCAAAACCGATAAACATAACAACTGAATCAATTTCATGGCAGAACTCACACTCAATTTAAATCTGGTCAAAATATTAGCATAATAAATATACTATATTTAAATAATAAATTAAGACGATAGTCTGTATGCAATAAAGCCAAGCACTAAACTTTTTCAAAAATCAAAAATTGATCACTGTAAAATGACCCCAGCATCAACAATCACAATTCAATACGTCCAAAAAACAAAGCGCCACCGAAAACGGCAGCGCCAAGCATGTATTTAAGAGCAATCTTTTCTAGTAGAAATGAAGGGTTAAGCCGCTAAATTTTTCTTGAGTTCATCTTCTACAATACCAATTTCCAACTCACTGAAACGACGGATTTCCCCTTCTGCATGTTTTTCCAACATGCCGCCAATCAATGGCACTTTAACCTTAATTGTCCAGTTTAATTGAATATCAATTTTTTCATGGTTGCCTGTCACACTACGCTCGCCTTTAGCTTCTAAAGGCAAGTTTGCACCAAGCTCCACGGTAGAAGTAAGCGCCGTTAAATGGGTCACATCATTGCGTTTTAAACGAAATGCATCTTTTAATAATTTTTTAGCCATATCTGGAATATTCACATCTAAATTATAAGCACGGCGTAAAGTGTAAATATCACCGTTCTTTTTAGATTCTAAAATTTCCAAATTTTCACCAGGAATACGCTTGCAGACTGCTTCATGCAAAGCAACATCTGCCACTAAACGCTTAAATTCGTCAATTGAAACGCCATGAATGGTGGCGTTTACAGTAAATTGATGAGCCATTTGAGTTCCTTTTATTTTGTTTATTGATGGAGTAGGTCTAGCATCATCGTGCAATATAATTTGGCTGATGCTCAACGGGTATAAGTTGTTTTATATCCTAAATACAACTTTATTTTCAGGCTATTAAAGTGTTTTTTCCGCCTGCTGTCATTGACTCTATTTTGTCTATTCTGTGTGAATGATGCCAAATTCAGCGGCATAGGTTTCATGGCTATAAATAGTTAAATAATGCCCATAAAATTCAATTTTGGCATAAAAATGTTCTGCGCCATCATCTAGTCCTGTGGAACACCATGTCGTTCCTTTGGGGAAATCATCTAACCACTGGGCTTGGTAAAAATCTGCAATCGAATCAAACTGTAAATAACGCTCAGGATACGCTAAAATATCCAATGCCAATAAATCAAATTGTTTAAGCTGCGCCTGTTTAAAATCAATTAAATTGCTCATCGCTACACGCCATCACACCGCAGAATGTGCCGCATGTTGTTGTCGGATTTTATGCCATTCACGCCAGCCCAAATAAGCAAGAACCACAAAACCTGCATATAACACAGCCGTTAACAGCAACTCTTTGTAAATAAACATGCCGATATACACCAGATCGACCACAATCCATAACACCCATGTAGCCAAGTATTTACGACTGGTCCAATAGGTTGCCAATAGACTCATAGCTGCCAGTTGTGCATCCAATAAAGGCAGTGAAGCCTGCGTCCACCACTTTAAACTTAGCCCAAACAGTAAACCCAGTATGCTACTCAGTGCAATTTGCAGCCACATTTTAGAGAGTGGCAAGCTTTGAATGATGATATGTTGTTTTTGCTGCTGTGCAGTTTTCCACTGGAAAAAACCATAAACAGCCATGCCCATAAATAGGGTTTGTAATACCGTTTCGCCATACAATTGATATTCAAAGAACAAATAGGCATACAGCAAACAGGCAATAAAATTCACGACCCAGCAAGCTATATGTCGCTTAATGGTTAAGGTCACGCCTAAAACACTAATCAACACAGCAATGATTTCTAAAACTGACATTGATGCTGCCTATGTAAAAGAAAAAGGCATGATACCTCTTTTCGGGAAAATAGCGCAAAACTCAACATTTAACCAAACACTTAACTGACAAGAAGATGCTGCAATTAATTTTCAAGAAACCTCTGTAAAATCATAAACAGAAAATCAGGCATGAAAATCAATCTGTTTGAAACTGCTCTGAATTATTGTATTTATGCTCTTGCCCAAAGCGGTCTACATGGGTAATAAAAACTCCGTATTTGCCGACAAAATATTCAAGGGATTGCTCGTAAAAACTCCAGTAAATTGACCACTCCCCCAAGTCTAACTGACGAATTTGCGTATGTGCTTTGGCAGGCATTTTATTCAGCACTTCTTGTTGAATAGTTTCGGCATCTTCAGGGTCACGACTAGATACTTTTAAGCTTAAAAATATTTCTGCGATATCATCAAATAATTGCTGTTCGTATTCGGCAACTTCTTCCACCACCTCTTCTACAGGGCGCGGTGCTTTGTGGGTAATCGGGTCTTGGACAATATTGGCAATATCTTGACAGCTTTGCTGAAAAGTACGATTAATTTTTATTTTGAACCAGACTTTCGAGACTGCATATACGGCAATCAACAACAAAATCCATAACAATAGTTTTGCCATCTTGGTCTTCGCTCTTATTTCAGGCGTTTCAATAAAGTATAACCATTTCAGGGCTTAGCGTCTATTCGCTGCTGCACGCTTCAACGCTTATGCTTTAACAGATGATTCCATCCATGCATCGCTAAAAAGTGCAATGCTCAATTACACAATGATACCGATTGCCTTAAAAATAGGACTTGTGCTGCAGTATAACGCAGTAAAACACAACAATTTTCTGCTATTTCTTTAAACACTTTTCGCTTCCAATAGAGCCTTGTTTTTATCTATCACCCTAAGCCTAGATGATTAGAGCTGCACAAATTCAAGATGTCGCCAATTTGGTTGCGGTATTACACGCCAGTATTCGCTCTTGTATTCAAGATCATCAACGCAATGAAGCCAAAATTCAGGCATGGCTAGAAAATAAAAGCTATGAAAATATTTTAATGCTGCTGCATTACAACAATTGTTGGGTCTATGTCTTACAGCATGTGGTGGTTGGCTTTATTATGATGAGTGATCGCGGGCAAATTTTACAACATGCCATTGCCCCCGAAGTACAACAACGCGGTATTGGTCAAGCCTTGTTATTTGAAGCAATAAGCGATTTAAAGTGCAAAAATGTATCGCACATGAGTGTATTTAGCACACAGACTGCTTTAAGTTTTTATGAAAAAAATGGCTTTGAAATACAACCTCAAAAAATTAGCTATGGGCACTTCACACCCATGCTCAAACATCTCAATGGCGAACCCTTAGAGCACACTTAAAAAACAAACTTTCCAATATAGTGAACGCACATAAAAAAACCGCTTTCAGGTGAAAGCGGTTTTTTGGGGATGTGGATTCGATTTTATAAACGAATCTAATTTTATAAGCGAACTAGGGCAATAATTTTTTCTGCCAGTTCTTCTGTAGCTGTCGCAGTCAACTCTGCATCTGCACCACTGTTTACATCACTAATGACCACAATGCCCGTTTCGCGGAGTAATGCAACCTGCGCAGCATCTAAACCTGCTTTGGCAATGGCAACAATACCCTGCTGAATCAGCAAGCTTTCAAGTGCTTGTGCCTGTTCAAGTGCTTGGCTTGGTACACATACCGCTGCAGGTTTTTGACCCAAACGTGCAGCACGGTCTTCGGCTGTTACAGGTGTACTGTGTGCAGTCCATTCTACGCAAGCTTCAACCATACCTGCGCCAATGGTCACGTTATTTAAACGATCAATGAAAATAAACGAACCCGTATAACGACTGTCTTGATAACGGTCAAATACCACAGGCGCATCAAATTCGATGGTGACATTGGCAATTGCATTCAGTTCAAGCTGTTCAACCTGCACCTGTTCCAAAGTATTCACATTGGTACGGTAATGAATGGCTGTGACTTTTGCAGGCACAGTTTGTGTACCCACTTTTAAGTTATACAGCTTGCCAATAGATAGTGGCTGATCAGCCATCCACACCACAGTGGCATTTACAGCACGTGAAATTTCAGGACGCACTTGATCTTCACGCACCAACACATTACCACGTGAAATATCAATTTCATCGTTCAGTGTTAGGGTAACTGCTTGACCTGCAATTGCATGTTCAAGATTGCCATCAAAAGTCACAATCTCTTTTACTGTCGAGCTTTTACCCGATGGCAATGCCACAATGCGGTCACCCACATGAATATCGCCCAAAGCAATCGTGCCGCAGAAACCACGGAAGTCAAGGTTTGGACGGTTGACATACTGCACAGGGAAACGGAAATCATTTTGAGCCGAGTTACGGTTAATTTCTACCGACTCCAATGTTCCCATTAAAGTATCGCCTGTGTACCAAGGGGTATGCTCAGACTTGTTCACCACGTTATCGCCATTTAAGGCAGAAATTGGCGTGAAAATAATATTCGATGGTTTACGATCACCCAGTTGATTCACAAAGTTCGCATATTCCGTCTGAATTTCGTTAAATCGTGCTTCTGAATAATCCACCAAATCCATTTTATTGATGGCAACCACAATATTGTTAATGCCCAATAAACTAGAAATAAAAGTATGACGACGGGTCTGAGTTTGTACGCCATAACGCGCATCAATCAAAATAATCGCCAAGTCACAAGTCGATGCACCTGTTGCCATGTTACGTGTATATTGCTCATGCCCAGGTGTATCGGCAATGATGAACTTACGCTTTTCAGTAGAAAAATAACGATAAGCCACATCAATGGTAATGCCCTGCTCACGCTCGGCTTGCAAACCATCGACCAATAAAGCTAAATCAGGTGCATCGCCCGTAGTGCCGACTTTTTTCGAGTCACGAGTCACGGCTTGTAATTGATCTTCATAAATCAATTTTGAGTCATACAACAAACGACCAATTAATGTCGATTTACCATCGTCTACGTTACCGCAAGTTAAAAAGCGCAGTAGATCTTTGTTTTCGTGCTGTTTTAAATACGCCAAAATATCTTGGCTAATTAAATTCGATTGATGAGACATTGCTCAAAGCTCCACATATTTTTTAGAAATCGGTTTTTTAATCTTTAATCCCTCTAAATCTCCCTTTTATAAAGGGAGGCTTTGCTCCGCTTTTTATAAGTCCCTCTTTATAAAGAGGGGTTTGGGGAGATTTTTCAGGAGAGATTAGAAGTAACCTTCTTGCTTTTTCTTTTCCATCGAGCCAGCTTCATCGTGGTCAATCATACGACCCTGACGCTCTGAACTGGTTGCCAATAGCATTTCCTGAATAATTTCAGGCAAGGTATTCGCTTCTGATTCGACTGCACCCGTAAGTGGATAACAACCTAAAGTACGGAAGCGTACCGATTTCATTTGTGGAACTTCACCTTCTAGCAACGGCATGCGTTCGTCATCGACCATAATTAAAGTGCCGCTACGCTCAACGACAGGACGTTCTGCAGCCAAATACAACGGTACTAATGGAATACTTTCGAGGTAAATGTATTGCCAAATATCCAATTCAGTCCAGTTAGACAATGGGAACACACGAATACTTTCGCTTTTATTGACCTTGCCATTATACAAATTCCACAATTCAGGACGCTGATTTTTCGGGTCCCAACGATGTTTTGCATCACGGAAAGAATAAACACGTTCTTTGGCACGTGATTTTTCCTCATCACGACGCGCGCCACCAAATGCCGCATCAAAACCGTATTTATCTAAAGCTTGTTTTAAGCCTTGGGTTTTCATGATGTCGGTATATTTAGAACTGCCATGATCGAATGGGTTAATGTTGGCATCTACCCCTTCTTTATTTTGATGAACAATCAAGTCAAAACCGTGCTGTTTTGCCATGTTGTCACGGAAAGTGATCATGTCTTTGAATTTCCAGCCTGTATCCACATGTAACAGTGGAAATGGCAGTTTCGCTGGATAGAATGCTTTTAAAGCCAAATGCAACATTACCGCTGAATCTTTACCAATCGAATACAACATGACTGGATTTTCAAACTCGGCTGCAACTTCACGGATAATATGAATACTCTCAGCTTCAAGCTGTTTAAGATGAGTAAGTCTTTCCTGATTTATTGACATTGATCACACCAGATGTACTTAAACTTGTGTACGAATAACACAGATAGAATTTGATTTTCATTATAGTGACTTAGTTATGCAGACTATTGCTTGTTTTATTATATTTATATGCAAAAAGCTCATATAAAAGAAAACCAATAAGCAGTATAAGTTTTATTTAATCAATAGTTTATTCCATCATATATTGAAATTTAACGTCATTCTCGCTACGTTTGATACATACAAATCGCGCTTACAAGCTGCTCATTTTTGAATAACTTCATAGATTATTCATCTAATTCAGTGCTTCAAGCATGAACAAAAAATGCTTAAAGTAAAAACATATTTTTTTATTTTTAAGATGCTCCCATGCCACAGATTGAACAGATCAAATCCAAACTTGAACAGGCGCAGCTGGCTGGTTTTTTGTATCAGCACAGCCCTGAGCTACTCGTCCTACAAGAGCCTTTAAACGATGATGCTTCAATGCTGAATGTTTTTGTGCAACATGAACTCAGTGCAGATCAGATTGGGCTGCAATTTGGTTTGCGTTGCCGTGATCAACAACTCTCCTTTTTAATAGGCGTGACGCATAGCAATCAAGACCGCAGCTATGAAATTGGTGCGGGCAATTTAAAGGCCGAACAAAAAGCCTTTAACTTAATGTATGCATTTTATAATTATCCTAAAGGTTTTTATTTGGTAGATGTGCCTTTAAATGCAACCACGGCAGAACTGCATCAAGCGATTGAAACGCAATTATTTTCGCAAGAAAAACTGGATTTCTTAAACACTGCTATTAAAACCAACCCCATGGGTACACAAGTAACTTGGATGAAAGCGCATATTTTACAGCAAGCTTTAGAGATGAAAGTACGGATTCAAACGGCGTTGTTATAAGCATCATCACTTTAAGTTTCTGCGGATTACGCAAGATGCACTTAAACCCCGCCAAAACTGGTTGATTGATTAAACTCGAAATTATCGTATACTGTACATATACACAATACACTTGGATACTAAGGCTTGATTAAGAGTTTTAAACATAAAGGTCTTCAGGCTTTTTTCCAAACTGGTTCAACAGCAGGTATTCAAGCAGCGCATTCTACAAAATTACGTTTAATACTTGCAGCACTACATGCTGCATCTACGGTGAATGATTTGCGAACTCCACCCAATTGGCGTTTACATAAATTGAGTGGAAATCTACAAGATCAATGGTCACTAACAGTAAATGGTAATTGGCGTGTAATTTTTAAATTTGAAGATGGTGATGTCTACATTGTAGATTATTTGGATTATCACATAGCTTCTAGCGCAGGAGTACAAAGATGAATATGATGTTTAATGCACCTCATCCGGGCGAAATGTTGCGCGAATATATTGGTGAAACTTCTGTGACTGAAGTGGCTCAAGCACTTGGAGTGACACGTGCAAACCTATCTCGCATTTTGAATGGTCATACTGGAATTTCTGCAGATATGGCGATTCGTTTGAGTGAAGCCTTAGAAACCTCACCAGAGTTTTGGTTGAATTTACAAATGCAGCATGATTTATGGCTTGCCAGTCAACGCCAGCGACCTATGATCAAAAAATTGGTGGCAAGTGTTTAACTTTAAGTTACAACAAAAAAACAACCTGCATTTCTGCAGGTTGTTTTTTATGTCGTCAACGATGCGCTAAAACTTAGTTTTTATGACGCATGTGTGGGAATAAAATCACATCACGGATACTCGCAGCGTTGGCAAACAACATTACCAAACGGTCAATCCCGATGCCCTCACCTGCAGTTGGTGGTAAGCCGTATTCCAAAGCTTCAACAAAGTCTGCATCGTAATGCATCGCTTCATCATCGCCTGCGTCTTTTTCTGCAACCTGTGCTTGGAAACGCTCAGCTTGGTCAATCGGGTCATTTAATTCTGAGAAACCATTCGCCAATTCACGACCACCAATAAAGAACTCAAAACGGTCAGTAATGTGTGGGTTATCGTCATTACGACGTGCCAAAGGCGACGTTTCTGCAGGATATTCTGTAATGAAAGTCGGCTGACGTAATTGAGTTTCTACGGTTTCTTCAAACACGATGGTTTGTAGTTTGCCCAAACCAAAACCAGGCTTCACCTGTTCTTTCAATTCTTCCTGCACAAATTTAGCCAAGAAATCACGGTCATTAACATTTTCTGGCGTGAATTGTGGATTATGCTCAAGAATGGCATCAAACATAGAAATTTTCTTGAATGGGCCTTTGAAGCTATACACTTCATCGCCATACGGCACATCGGTAGTACCCAAAATATCCAAAGCCAGTTTTTCTAGCATTTGCTCAGTCAATGCCATCAAATCTTTATAGTCGGCATAAGCTTGGTAGAATTCGATCATGGTAAATTCAGGGTTATGACGTGTAGACACCCCTTCATTACGGAAGTTACGGTTAATTTCAAACACACGTTCAAAACCGCCAACCACTAAACGCTTTAAATATAATTCAGGCGCAATACGCAAGAATAACGGCATATCTAAAGCATTATGATGCGTTTCAAATGGACGTGCCGATGCACCGCCAGGAATCACATGCATCATTGGCGTTTCAACTTCCATAAAACGCTGTTCAGTTAAAAATGCACGAATACCCGAAACCACTTTGGCACGAATTTCAAAGGTTTTACGGGTGTCTTCATTTACGATTAAGTCTAAATAACGCTTACGATATTTCGCTTCGGTATCGCTTAAACCATGATATTTGTCTGGTAATGGACGTAAAGATTTGGTCAACAATTCAAAATGTTGAATATGAACATATAAATCGCCTTTGCCTGAACGACCAATATAGCCTTTCACTGCGATAATATCGCCCAAATCTAGGCTCTTGATCGTCTCTAATGTTTCAGCACTAAGTTCTTTACGCGCCACATACAACTGAATGCGACCTGTCATGTCTTGAATTACGATGAATGAACCGCGGTTCAACATCACACGACCTGCTACAGACACATACACTTTTTCGCCTGCTTCAATTTCTTCTTTAGAAACTTCTGCGAATTGTGCCTGCAAATCTTCTGCGTAGTTTTCACGCTTAAACGTATTTGGCCAAGGGCTAGTTCCCTTCGCCTGCGCTTGTTCTTGAATTTGCTTTAACTTGGCATGACGCTGCGCAATTAAATCGTTTTCGGAAATAGTGGGTTCAGAAGTCGATTGAGCGTTATGTTGCGTCATCTCTGCCTCGAATAATTACTAAAAAAAGAAGTTCAATAGAATAGCAGATTTAGACACGATTTCGTATGCCTTCTCTGACTCGAGCAATTTATTTTTTAAATTGCCACTTGCTTTTGTGATTTTTTGTAGACTTAGACCAAAAGCTAACTTCTTTCTCAGGCTAAGCGCACTACAATATTGTTCAGAAAATAGATGAAAAAGACCGTATTTTGCTGTTTTTAAACCTGCTGATGTATCAGTCTAAATATTTTATTTTCTATCCACTTTATCTTTAGGCTCAGTTTGACTCAAGATGTTTAACTTTGTGAATCTGGCAATGAATACATGTGCTTTAAAAGTCTTGTTTTTACATGGATTAGATTCCTCGCGGGAGTCGACTAAATTCCATGCCATAGATGCAAAACAAAAATTTTGTATCAATGTCGATTATCGCAACTTAAATTATCAAACTGTTGCCGATTTTTATCACAATATCATTCAAAAAATTAAGCCTGAAATTTTGGTGGGACATAGTCTAGGCGGCTATTGGGCACTCAAAATGTCTTTGTCGCACCATATTCCGTGTGTGGTGGCAAATCCAAGTTTAGCTCCCACGTTTCGCAATGACTATCCTGCAATTTCAGATGATGACTTGCAGCACGATATTCCACAATTGGCTTATTTAGAATTGGGCGATGAAATTTTGGATATGCATGCCGCGCAAGCATTTTTAGAAAACTATATGCAGACCTCTACTTTTGAGTCTGGGCATCATCGCTTATTGCATCCAGAAAATATTAATTCTTGTATTCAGCAAATCGAACAAGCTTATCTTGCCAAATAAAGTCAAAGCTATCCATTAAAAATAATCAATTAAACATCACCCATTAAAAAAGCCTGATCACAACTATGGAGATCAGGCTTTTTTACAGCAGTTACAATAACTTAAAAGGATTAAGCCACTGCTTGTTCTGGTTTAGATTTATTGTCCAATACGGACCAAATATCTAAACCTAAATTTTTGTGTAAATCTGGTAAGTCTAGGAAAATGCTTGCACCTAAAACTTGATGATTACATTTTTCAGCCAATTGTTTCACTGCTTTTAAAGTGCCACCTGTCGCCAATACATCATCTACAATAATGACTTTTTGCGCTTGCACATCGGCAGCCATTTCTAAACGGTCTAAACCGTATTCTAAGCTATAACCCACACCCACAACTGGTGGTGGCAATTTACCTGCTTTACGCACAAGTACCAAACCTTTGCCTGTACGCTGTGCCAAAAGGCTCGCCAATACAAAACCACGTGCTTCTACTGCAATAAAGCTTTCAACTTCAGCTAATTTTTCTGCAGGAATGCTGGCAATTAAAGCATCTGTTAATGAATCCAAATTATTCATAAACAAAGGCGTTAAATCATAAAAATCTACGCCTGGTTTTGGAAAATGAGGAACTGTACGAATATGCGACCACAAAAAAGTAGACAAATTGCTCATGGAAGATCAGAAATGTGACTAAAGAATGGTTGAATTTTACCGTTTATTTTCACATAAGGCTAGTGATCGAATCGGCAAGACTGCCATCAATCACGCATCAAAACACTACAAGGTTTTGATTTTTATAAACTTTAATATACTTAAAAATATTAATATATATTTATTCCATAATAAAATAGCAAAAATATAAGACTTTTACTGTACGACCAAGGTCTTAAATGGCATTTAAACGCATAAAAACGTGATTTTTCCTGCAGCCATTCTCTCATTACAATGCCGTATCTATATCAAAAGAGGTCTTTTCTGCGCGGTTATGTCCCATGCAGCTATTCATTCTATAAAAGCACAGATTAAAATCGCTTATTTACTTTACTTTAGCCGTATAACTGCGTAAAAATTTAATCAAATAGATATATCATACAACTAGTCGTAGATAAGTTTTTTGCTGATCTGGAAATTTAAAGATCGGTTTATGGAGAATTGAATGAAAAAGTATCAATGCATCGTTTGTGGATGGATTTATGACGAAGCAGAAGGCTGGCCTCAAGATGGTATTGTGGCAGGTACATTATGGGAAGATATTCCTGATGACTGGACTTGCCCAGACTGCGGCGTTTCAAAAGCTGATTTTGAAATGATTGAAGTTTAAGACCACGAAAAGACCATGTCCGATGGTCTTTTTTTAACGCCAATTTCTATGCCCTCATTTGGAGTACACCTTATGCATCCTATCGTTATTATTGGTTCAGGCATGGCAGGTTATACTGTTGCACGCGAGTTTCGTAAGCTAAATGCAGAACAAGAGTTAGTCATGATTTGTGCAGATGATGCTGCCAATTATGCCAAACCAACTTTATCTAACGCATTGGCGGGCAATAAAGCCCCTGCTCAAATTGCATTGGGCGATGCAGCTAAAATGGCAAGCCAACTCAATATGCGCATTGCAACGCAGACTTGGGTAAAAGCGATTGATGCAGAAGCACATGTACTCGAAATTGAAAAAGATGGTGTAAGCAGCCGTCAGCCTTATTCCAAACTGATTTTAGCAGTGGGCGCTAACCCTGTACGTTTAGCCATTGCAGGTGATGGCAGCGATGACATTCATGTTGTAAATAACTTAAGTGATTACACAGCATTCCGCCAACAGCTCGAACAACGCCAAGACAAACGTGTCGTGATTTTAGGCGCAGGCTTAATTGGCTGTGAATTTGCCAACGACTTGCAGCAAACAGGACACCAAGTCACGGTGATTGACCTTGCACCACAACCACTAGGTCGTTTATTGCCGGATTATGTAGCCAGTGCTTTTAAACAAAACCTAGAAGAAACGGGTATCCATTTTGTATTGGGTACAACCGTTGAAAAAGTTTCGAAAATTAAAAATGACGACTATTTAGTGACCATTACCAGTGGTCAGTCTTTAATTGCCGATGTGGTACTGTCTGCCATTGGTTTACAACCAAACATTGCTTTGGCTAAAACAGCAGGCATCGAAACCAGTCGTGGGGTCTTAACCAATGCGCAACTTGAAACCAGCCAAGCTGATATCTATGCAGTAGGTGACTGTGCGGAAGTGAATGGTATTTTATTGCCGTATGTGATGCCAATCATGCAGCAAGCACGTGCCTTAGCCAAAACCTTAAATGGTGAAACTACTCAGGTACACTACCCTGCCATGCCTGTTGCAGTGAAAACACCTGCTGCACCACTGACCGTTTTACCTGCGCCACTAGGGGTAGATGTCAACTGGCATACCGAAGAATTTGACGATGGCATGATTGCCAGAGCCTATGACCAAACCGATACCTTACGTGGCTTTGTCCTATTAGGCGCAACAGCGGCCAAACAACGCTTGAGTTTGACCAAATTAGTGCCAGACTTATTGCCTGTATCGGAATAAAATAAAAACAATAAAGGGCGATTGATTTCGCCCTTGCCTGACATGAGGATCACAACATGAATAGTGCACTTCAGTTCACCACATCGCCCTATACGGCATTTATGCACGAAACCAAAGTCGATTTAGGCAACGGAATTCAGCTGCATGTCGAAGTGGGCGGCAAAACTGAAGATCCACCTATTTTGCTGATTATGGGTTTAGGCGCACAAATGTTGTACTGGCCCGATTTCTTTTGTAAATCACTGATTGATCAGGGCTATCGTGTCATTCGCTATGACAACCGCGATATTGGTTTGTCATCCAAAATTCGCCACAAAGGTCCACGTCTGAACACCTATAAAATGATGGGGCGTTTTAGCTTAGGTCTGCAAAACCACGGTGCGCCTTATAACTTATTTGATATGGCGGATGATGCTGCATTGCTATTAGAGCGCTTAGGCATTGAAAAGACCGAGGTGATTGGTGCTTCTATGGGCGGCATGATTGCACAAATTTTGGCAGCCAAATATGCAGATCGCGTGAATAATTTAGGCTTATTATTTACCAGTAATAACCAGCCTTTTTTACCACCACCATTTCCGAAACAACTGTTCAGCTTGCTAGAAAGACCAAAATCACAAGATGAAAATGGCATTGTTGATCATAGTTTAAAACTATTTAAGGTGATAGGCTCACCTGGCTATGTGAATCAACTCGAAACGATGCAAACTGCACGCAAATTATATCAGCGAAGTTATTACCCTGCGGGTGTACTTCAACAGTTTTTAGCAATATTATGTACAGGCTCGTTGCTACAACTGGACAAACAAATTCAGCAACCTACCCTTGTGGTACATGGTTCGCAGGATCGTTTGCTCCCACCAGGGCATGGTAAGGCTGTTGCGAAAGCGATTCCGGGCGCTAAGTTTGAATTAATCAAAGGAATGGGGCATGATATTCCTCCACACTTTATTCCTCATCTTAGCGAACTGTTTGCTCACCACTTTAAATCATAATCATTAGGACACTATGGCTGCATTACCATCTTTAAGACAGCTGTCATACCTCGTTACACTGTCTGAAACGTTACATTTTACAGAAGCGGCTCGCCGTTCTTTTGTAACTCAGTCGACTTTGTCTGGCGGGATCATGGAACTGGAGCGCCTGCTTGGCGGCGTACTGGTAGAACGTGATCGACAGAATGTACGTTTAACCCCATTGGGTGAACAAGTCGTAGCACGCGCCCGTGTTCTGTTAGCAGATGCACAGGACTTAATGCGTTTAAGCCGTGAAATGAGTGAGCCTCTCACAGGTGATTTACACTTAGGCGTGATTCCAACCATTGCCCCATTTATTTTGGCGCAACTGTTAGATGAAGTGCATAAGCAGCTACCTAAAATTCAATTGCATTTACACGAAGCGCAAAGTGAAAAAATTGTCGAAAAACTGGAACACGGCAATTTAGATATGGTGGTGTTAGCCCTGCCATTCGATACGCGTGGTTTGAAAGTGGCTGAAATTTCTAAAGAAGATTTGTTCTTGGTTTATCACAAGGGCGATCAAAAATCGGCGCAGGCCAATTCTTTAGATGATTTGGATTTATCGCGTTTAATGCTGCTTGAAGAAGGTCATTGCTTACGTGATCACACTTTAAGTGCTTGCCCGATTGGTGAACGCAAAAACGATCATCGTTTAAAAGCCAGCTCTTTGCCGACCTTGGTTGAAATGGTGTCTGCAAATTTAGGCTTTACCCTATTGCCTGAAATTGCAATTCATAATGCCATGATCAAATCGAATCCAGATTTACAGATCAAAAGTATTGAGGCTGCACCAAGCCGTACTTTGGCTTTAGTGACGCGTAAAAGCACACCATTACAAAGTGAATTTGACGTTTTGCTGCAGATTTTACAGAAAATCACTCAAAACGCAGTCTAAATTTAGACACACGATCCAACATTTCATTAAGGAGCCAATCTGGCTCCTTTTTTATTTTTCGTTCAAAAATGTGTATTGTTTTTGCAGTTCAGGATGATTTAAGTGACTTATAAATATGAACAAGTTTTTAAAATGTGAGATTCATCACAAATTCAACAATTCACTCTTACCACTGAACGAAAGAACGGTATCGAGTTACATTACTCACATTTTCAACACATTTCAAAAAAAATATTCAGCAACAATTACTTATATTTACCCTTTTTATATAAAAATCACTATATTTAAGGATATTCAGTTACAGCAATATCACGCACAATCTATTTATCAAAATTATTTATAGAACAGCACAGGAGTATTTGTCATGATTCACAGAGATCTCATTTTACCTGTGCCTGTTCTGCTGATTGATGATCAGGTAGAAGCATCACAAAATTTAAGCCACATTTTACAAAATTTTGGCTACCCTAAAGAGGTTCTACTTTGCAGCCCATCGCTCGCAAATGCAGTGTTGATGGTGCAGCAACATTTGCCTAATTTGGTATTTATCAATTTACAGTCTTGGTCAAAAGCTCAAATTGATTTTATTCAAAATCTCAAACATTTCCGTAAAGATACCTTAATTGTGGCGGTGCTGCCTTCCAGTATGCCAAAACAATTGCTACAAGCTATTCATTTAGGCATTTCAGCCTATGTCTTTAGCGACCAATCTGCAACAGGCATGCAAAACCAGATTCGCACCATTTTACGTGGCGGCTCACCGCTAGACGGCAACTTAGCCAATGAAATCTTAGCCTGCGAACAATCCATTGTCGCACATGGCCATTCTTTGGCACTCTCTAAAACTGAACATGAAATATTGGCGCTTTCAGGACAAGGTTTGCCCTCACAACAAGTTGCTGCCAACCTGAATGCTTCAGAACAACTGGTGCATGGTTATGTGAAAAGTATTTATCGCAAAATTATGAATGCGGATGATGCGATGTGCTGTTTTTCTTAAATTATTGATCAATAAATATCAATCAAAAACATAAGTCTTAAATAAATATTAGAAACAATTAATTAGAAACAAAAAAGAGCGATGTCTGGCATCGCTCTTTTTACCTGTTATAAATGTTTGAAACTAAACAATACTATCGGTCAGGATACGCTGCGCATTGTGTGGTTCTTCACCCTCAGCTGCTTTTACACGCACCCAAGTTCCATCACCCTGCAACAGCCACGCCTGTTGATTGTCTTGCATGTAGGTCAATAAACCTTGCTCATAAATACGCTTTTTCAAAGCTGGATCTTCAATTGGGAAACACGCTTCAACGCGGTTAAATAAGTTACGATCCATCCAGTCAGCACTTGAACAATAAATACGTGGATTGCCATTATTAGAGAAATAATAGACACGGGTATGTTCAAGGAAACGTCCGACAATCGAACGCACACGGATATTTTCCGATAAGCCCGGCAAACCTGGGCGCAAGCAGCAAATTGAACGGATGATGAGATCAATTTGCACACCCGCCTGAGACGCCTCGTACAATTTATTGATCAATTGCATTTCAGTCAGTGCATTCACTTTCACAATAATTTGTGCGGGCTTACCTGCTTTAGCATTGGCAATTTCTTCATCAATATAATTCACCAACTGTGCGTGCAGGGTAAATGGTGCATGCAACAACTTTTTCAGTTTTGCCATTTTACCCATGCCTGTTAGCTCTTGGAAAATACGATGCACATCTTCACACAGCTCTTTGTCTGTGGTCAGTAAACCATAGTCGGTATAAATACGCGCATTGCCTGCGTGGTAGTTACCTGTGCCTAAATGTACATAACGCACCAATTTATTATTTTCACGGCGCACCACCAAAATCATTTTGGCGTGGGTTTTATACCCCACAATACCGTACACAACCACAGCGCCCGCTTCTTGCAACACGTTAGCCACAGCAATGTTAGATTCTTCATCAAAACGTGCACGTAACTCAATCACCGCAGTAACCTCTTTACCATTACGTGCAGCTTCTGCAAGGACTTGCACAATTTCTGAGTCTGCTCCACTACGGTATAAGGTTTGTTTGATCGCTAGTACTTGAGGGTCACGTGCGGCTTCACGCAGCAAGTTAATCACTGGTGCAAAAGATTCAAACGGATGATGTAGCAGGATGTCCTGTTTTTGCATTGCTGAAAAAATATTTTCAGACTTTTTTAGCACCTTTGGAATGGCAGGTGTATGTGAATCATAACGTAAATGTGGGCGTTTAAAATTAGACAGTAAACGTGCCAAATTCACTGGGCCATCGACCTTATAGAGTTGCTCTTCTTCAAGATCGAATTCATTCAGCAAGTATTCATAAATTGGTTTCGGGCAGTTGTGTGTGACTTCCAAACGCACCGCACGACCAAAACGACGTGAGTTCAATTCACCTTTTAAAGCCTTGGCCAAGTCTTCAACATCTTCATTCAATGCCAAATCTGCATTACGTGTCACACGGAACTGATAGCAACCTGTTGCCGTCATGCCCGGGAACAAGTCTGACACATGCTCATGAATGATCGCAGAAAGCATCACGTGATGCTCTTTACCGCCTGTAAGTTCATCTGGCAAACGCACAACACGTGGTAATGAACGTGGCGCAGGCACAACCGCTAAATCAATTTGACGACCAAACGCATCTTTCCCTTCAAGCGTCACAATAAAGTTTAGGCTTTTATTGACCAAACGTGGGAATGGGTGGGCTGGGTCTAAGCTAATTGGGGTCAGTACAGGTGCAACTTGTTCTTGGAAATATTTTTTCACCCAAGCAGATTGCGCTGGGGTTAACTCGCCACGACGCAAGAAACAAATGTCTTCTTCACGTAATTTTGGCAAAATTTCCTGATTTAAAATACGGTACTGGCGTTCAATAGCAGCATGTGCTGTTTTAGAAATTTGATCTAACACTTGTTTAGGTGTTAAACCATCTGGGCTTCGGCTTTCATTGCCCAAGTCCAATTGTTCCATCATGCCCGCAACACGAATTTCAAAAAACTCATCCAAGTTACGTGAAAAAATCAGCAGGAAGTTCATGCGTTCCAACAAAGGATGCAACGGATCGACAGCTTGCTCAAGCACGCGCAAATGGAAATCTAAAATAGACAGTTCGCGGTTAATGTAGCGATCATTATATGTATATTCTGTTTGCGCAGGAGTCGCGCCTGTTGCCGTATTCATACCCACCTATGCTTTTTTAAAATGTTTGGCACTGCTACAAGTATGCTTCAATTTTGTGACATTTTCATAAAAAAAGCCTAAAAAATTAGGCTTTGTGGATATTTTCACATTTTATAGTTTGTTTTCGCTCAATTTAGGGAATTTCCGCATAACGCATATAGCGCTGCACCATCTGTTTACGGGCTTTTAATGCCCCCGCATTACGATGTTCCTGAAAATATTTTGGATTGGTTAAAATCGCAGCCAAGAAAATTGCTTGATCACGGCTTAAACTTTTTGCACTTTTGCCAAAATAATGCTGTGCCGCAGCTTCGGCACCATAAATATTATCGCCAAATTCTACCGAGTTGAGATAGACCTCTAAAATACGCTGCTTTGACCACATGCGTTCCATCATCCATGTCGCCACAACTTCTTGCCCTTTACGCAAAAAAGATCGCTTATTGTATAAAAACAAATTCTTGGCGAGCTGCTGAGAAATTGTGGAACCACCTGCAACAACCTTGCCTTCATCTTTGTTCCGTTCCAGCGCAGTTTGAATACCTTCCCAGTCAAAGCCATGATGTTGCATAAATTTGCCATCTTCGGCAGTCACCACAGCTCGCTTTAAATTATCACTGAGTTGGTCATAGTCGCGCCATTGATGTTGTATAGGCTTACTCGGTTCAGCCCAATAATCCAAACGCATCATCATGGTCGATTGCACAGGCTGCGTACGCCACCACACCAAGCTGCTAAAAATCCATAATTGAACCAAAAGCACCACACTGACAAGAATTAACAAAGTTCGTATAAAAAAAGCTTTCATCTTGGTGCATGGCTCCTGAAGCGTTATTTTTTCGTGTTAAGCTTAGATTGATCACTACGACACAATATTCAAATATATGTCCCAACATCCCCCAAACCTGCGCAACAATAAAGTTGAAATTCACCTGTGGTGGATTACCGCAGCCCTGATTGCAATAAACGTGGCTTTGTTTGCATGGCAAGTGCTCAACGGCATGAACATTAGCAATCCTAGCCCGCAAGATGCAATACGCTGGGGTGCTGATTATGCACCTTTAACCTTTTTGGCGGAACCCATTCGCCTGTTCAGCAGCATGTTTTTTCATTTCGGTTTAGTACATTTAATGTTAAATATGTGGGCCTTGTATATTTTTGGCAGCGTCAGTGAACAGTTGTTTGGGCGTGTCTATTTTATAGTGTTATATGTTTGCGCAGGTTTGATGGGTAGCCTGCTTAGTGGCTATGTCAGCATTCAAGACAGCTATACCCTGCTCGAACAAGGTGTCGCTAATCCAAAGCTGTTACCTAGCGTGGGTGCAGGTGCATCGGGTGCAGTGATGGGACTTGGAGCTGCACTGACGGTATTGGCGTTATTGCCCCAATTACCTCGCCAAAAATTTCTGTTGGATGGCAAGACTTTGGTGATGGTGATGGCACTGAACTTAGGTATGGGCTTTATGATCAGTGGCATTAATAATGCTGCACATATTGGCGGCATGCTCATGGGCGCAGCCATGACAATCATTTGGTACCTTGGACAACGCAGCAAACACAGTAACTTAGTGAACAGTTTTGCGATGCTCCTTGCACCATTGGGTTGTGCTGCATTTTACTGGTATTGCCATAAACTGCTTGCTCCAATTCAACCCCTTTGGCAAGAACTGCTTAGCATGATGCAACGCAGTCTGGGTTGAACAATCAACCTTTACAGCAAGTAAAACAACATCAACTAGAGATGAATCAGGACTGATTCATCTCCCTTAAACTTTGCAGTGGCGGAATATCGCATAAATAACTTAAACGATAACGTCCAATCAAGGCACACAGCACGGTCATAAATACAGGCAAAATCAGCCAGATTTCCCAATGTGGTTGCAGCATTAAATCCATGCGGTAACTGGCAACAGCACTAATGACTTCGGCAAATAAACACGCCACTATTCCCGCTATAAAGCCCATAAAACCGATTTCCAGACTCAACATACGTTTGAGTTTTTGTTTAGAACTACCAAAAGAACGCAGTAATGCGACTTCGCGTTTGCGCTCATCCATCAGCAAGTTTAAACACGCGATTAATACCAACAGCCCAGACACACTCACCAAAATGGCTAAAATGGTGATGATCTGCACCAACACATTCACAATGCGTTTAATTTCATCCAAAATTAGGCTGACATCAATAAACACTGTGTTGGCAAATTGCTGAATCAATTGAATTAGTTTCGGTTTATCTGCTTCAGGCACATAGAAACTGCCCAAATAACTGCCTGCATTTTCATCCATAGTGTGCGGTGAAAAAATAAAGAAAAAATTTGGACTAAAGCTTTCCCACTCCACCGTACGCAGATTAATCACTTCGGCTTCAAGTATGCCTTCAGGCAAACTAAAACTGAGTCGATCACCAATTTGAATGCCCAACTCGGCAGCCGTATCTGCTTCTACTGACACTTGTCCCACTGCACTGAAATTGGCTTGCCCATTTACAATGATATTATCGGCAGGATAACGGTCAGACTGTGTCAGGTTGAGTTCGCGTCTTAACGTATTGCTTTGCTGAATTAAGGCGTCGGCAAAAGGTTGATCATTTTTGGCGACCAAACGCCCGCGTATATTTGGATAAAGTGGCGTGCTGTGCCACTGCTGCTGCGTTAATTGTTGTTGAAACTCAGGCATATCAAACGGTGGCAAGCCGTAAACAAACTGATTGGGTGTTCCTTCGGGCAATTGCTGCTGCCAACGATCTAGCAGGTCGGTACGCAACACTGCAAGTACCGTAATTAAACTTAATCCTAAAGCCAATGCAGTAATTTGAAATGCCGTGACAGCAGGCGCACGAATATACGCTGCGAGTCTGCCTTTAGAATGACGCAATAATTTTAATAAACTCCACACCACTCCATACAGCAATACGCACAGCGCAATAATCGCACCAATCACCCATGTACTAAGCACTAAACTTTCGGTCAAGACCACACAAAATACGATTAGACTTAGCGTCCCTGTAAGCAACATCCACCACCAAGCGCGCATGCTTTTGTCTTGTTGGCGAATCACGCGAATCGGTGCGGTATTCAGCAATTGCAATAAATTAGGCAGCACAAAACCCAACAACACCACAGCACTGGTGAGCATGGCGATTGGCAATGGCCCAAGCAACATTGCCATGGCTGAAAATTGAATTTCCAGGTGCGGAATCAGTTGCAGCATGATTTGCAACAAAGCATAGCCCAACGTCACGCCCAAAATACTGCCAATGCCCATAGCGATAATTAAGACCAAAGCAAGCAAAGCCAAATAAGCGGCTAAAATTTGTCGTTTACTTGCACCAATACAACGTAATAAGGCGATATGATCCTGATTTTGTTGCACATAGCGCTGACTGGTCAAACCAATCGCAATCCCACACAATAAAATGGTCAGGATATTCGCTAACTGTAAAAAGGTATCTAAATTGGCAATGGGGCGCATTAAGCGAGTATTGCCTTCACTGGCATTGCGTAGTCTTAAACTACTTTGTTCTTCAAAGTTTTGTTCAGGGCTGGCCGTTTGCTGTGCCTGTGCAGGCTGTTGTGTATGTGTTTTAAAATACTGCTCAAAATTTTGTGTATCTTTGGCGCTGCCTGCCAACAACAAACGGTAATCTATGCGGCTACCCACTTGAATGGCGTGGGTACGTGCTACATCGGCCTGTGAAATAATCACTGTCGGCGAAAAACCTGAAAAACCGAGTTCCTGATTAGAATCATGTTCAATTTTGGCAGTCACGGTAAATGCTGCATCGGCAATATTGACCGTTTCACCCAGTTTAACGTGAAGTAAATCCATAGCACGTTGGCTCAGCCAAATTTCGCCAGACTGAATCTTGTCCGCTGCAGGACTGACCCGTAACTCACCGCGTAACGGAAAATTGTGCTCAATCGCTTTGACATTCACCATCACAAATTGCGCTTGAGTATGTGCCATCGAACTAAATACAGTCACATGCGACTGTTGTAACTGATGTGCAGTCGCCTGATCCTGCCAGTCTTGCGCAATGGGCTCATTGTCACTCAGGACTAAATCACCCGCCAACATTTCTGCCGCTTGCAACGCTACCGCATTTTGAATTTGTTCATTGCTAAACTTTAAGGCCGTGGTCGCACTAATCGCTAAAGTCAGCGCAATAATCAGTAAATATACACCACTGCTTTTAAAACTCTGCTTTAACAGCGGATGAAATAATGCGTTCATTTCATCCTCCTGTTATGGCAGCAGTTGGCTTAGCTGCAAATTGCTCAACCAATTGCCCATCAATTAAGGCATAGTGACGCTGACATTGTGCCGCCAGTTTCGGGTCATGCGTGACTAACACCAAAGTTGTGCCCAACTCGCGGTTCAACTCAAATAGCAATTGCTCAATTTCAGTTGCAGTTTCACCATCCAAGTTTCCTGTCGGTTCATCGGCAAAAATAATTTTAGGTTCACGAATTAAAGCGCGTGCAATGGCGACACGTTGTTGCTCACCTCCCGAAAGCACTTTCGGCGTTTGCTGTGCTTGTCGTTCTAAACCCACACGTTTCAGCAAGTTGAGGGCTTTTTGTTCTGCCTCTGCATATTTAAATTTTTCCTGCAAACGTAGTGGCAACATCACATTTTCCAGTGCCGTCAAATGCGGCAATAACTGAAATGACTGGAACACAAAACCAATATGCTTTAAACGAACTTCTGCACGTTGTTCTTCGTTTAATTCTGCAATTGACTCACCACATACCACCAATTTTCCACTGCTGGCCTGATCTAATGTTGCCAAAATACCCAATAAGGTCGATTTTCCTGAACCCGAACGACCTGTAATGGCGACTTGTTCACCTGCTTGAATATCGAGGTTTAAATTCTCAAAAATGGTCAATTGTTTTTGTGCAAGTTGTATCTTTTGTGTCAAATTTTGGGCAGAAATAATCGTTTGTGGCATGATATTAGATTCTTTAGTGTTTTGAGTCATACGTTTCCCATTATGCAAAATCGCAATCTAACTAGTCGTGTCTTCCCGCGTGTGTTGCTGCTCGGACTATGTTTCAGCCCATTCGTGGTATCTGCAAAAACCATTATGATTGTAGGTGACAGCTTAAGTGCAGGTTACGGCATACAACCACAACAAGGTTGGGTTCACTTATTGCAAAAACGTTTAGAACAACAGTATCCGAAACAGCATAAAGTGGTCAATGCAAGTGTCAGTGGCGAAACCACCAGTGGTGCTTTGGCGCGTCTGCCTAAATTGCTGCAGACCCATCGTCCAGACGTTGTAGTCATTGAGTTAGGCGGAAATGATGGCTTGCGTGGACAACCGCCACAAATGATTCAAAAAAATTTAGCGAACTTAATTCAGCATAGCCAAAAAGCCAAAGCGAAAGTGGTGATTTTTGGGATGAAAATGCCGCCAAATTACGGCTCGGCGTATAGCAAAGCATTTGAAAATAACTATAAAGTGGTGAGTCAGCAATATAAAGTCAAATTACTGCCATTTTTTATGGAAGGTATTGCGGGCAATAAGCAATTGATGCAAAAAGATTTAATTCACCCAAATGCCAAAGCTCAGCCAATTTTATTGAATAATGCTTATCCATATATCAAAGGCGCTTTATAAAGCGCCTTTGAGGAAAATTTACTTAATGCGCGATTCAGATTAAAAATCAAAAAAAACCACTTCACCTGTTTCTAACGAATATTCTGCACCAACCACTTTCAACTGACCTTGTTCAATCAGGTTTTCTAAAACCGCTGAACCATGACGCAATTGATTTACCGATGCAAAAACATTGGAACGCACCGCATGCTTAGACAATTTCGCCAAATCATTTTTCAGTTCAGTCTGCATTAAGGTTTCAACTGAAGGTCGAACACGGTTCACAATCGACATTAAATTTGCCGATGGCGGGCAGTCTGGGCACATTAGAGTATCAATTGTGGCTTGAATTGCACCACAGTGACTGTGTCCTAAGACAACAACCACAGCACAGTCATAACGCTCTGCCGCAAATTCAACACTACCCACCTGTGATGGCGCAACCACGTTGCCCGCAACGCGAATTACAAAAAGATCACCCAATCCTTGGTCAAATACCATTTCTGCAGGGACACGTGAATCTGAACATCCTAAAATAATGGCAAATGGATTTTGGTCTTCTGCCATTTCTGCACGTTGCTGGTGCGACAATTGCTTCGGATGTTTGGTATCACCAGAAACAAAACGTTGGTTTCCTTGTTTAAGACGTTCTAAAGCTTCTTGAGCTGTTAGCATTCTTGATTTACCACCGATCTTTGAAGTTGCAATATTCTAAAGCCAGTCTTTATGAATGTCACTTGCAAAAAAATATACAACCGCGCTTTTCTTTATTCATTTTTGTTATAAATTTTTTCACTTTTTATAGAGATATGTCACATTTTCTACCAATTTCAAAGCTTTGGTCAAAAAGCAAAGGATGACTTTCATTTTTAATCGCATACAATAGACAGATTACAGATGTGCAATTAGATCTAAGAGCTAATGCCGATCATTATTGGAGCCTGTTTTTGGTTCGTCAGGGGAAGACGTTTTAATGATGAAATGTATTCGATCACGTTATCTACATACGATTTTTTTGGCTTTGGGACTAAGTACATCTTGCCTTGTGCATAGTGCTGCGCCTAATCAATATACTTTCACAAAAAACAATAATATTAATAGCAACAACGCGACTGAACTTAAATTATTACAACATCACTTGCAGCAACAGCGCAAACAGGCAGGACTCACCTCTAAAAGAATTCGTGTTGGAGATGTCGTTTGGAGCTATAATGAAGGTGGCTCACAAAGCAAACCCACAATTTTATTGATTCATGGTTTAGCAGGCACACGTGATAATTGGAACCGTGTCGCAGAATTTTTAACACCGCATTATCATGTGATTATTCCAGATTTACCCAATAGCGGTGACACCAAAACACCAAGCAATTTTGATAATTCAGTACCGAACGTAACTTCACAACTGCGTCAATTTATTGAAGCAATTGACTGTGAAGAAAACTTACACGTGGCAGGACATTCTTTAGGCGGCTCAATTGCAACCGTGTATGCCTCGCAATATCCTTTTGATACGCAAAGTTTATTTTTACTCAATAGTGCAGGCATTTATAAACTTGCTAATACGCCTTACACCAAAAATCCATTATCTTTAAATGACTTAATTGTGAGCAAACATGGCGATTTAGCCGACGTCGCCAAACAAATCATGCAAAGCCCGCCTGCCATGACCTCACAAATTCAACATGCGCAAGAAGAAGTCCTGATTTCTCGCTCAGAACAAACCCGTAAAGCAATTGAGCAAATTGTCAAACTCAACCGTATTTATACTCCAGACTCATTTGCACGTTTAGCAGGATCAATTGAAGCACCGACCCTGATTTTATGGGGTAAGCAAGATCGCATTATTAATGTTGAAGTGGCGAAGGAATTACAATCTTTACTCAAACGCGCCGAAACACCTGTGATTCTTAATAATGTTGGACACATGCCGTTATTGGAAGCTGAAAAACAAGTCGCACAATATTATTTGCCGTTTCTGGCTAAAACTCAGAACCTAAAAAACCCACTTGCTGATAAACTGATTCCTCTAAATTAATTATTATATAAAACCTTCATGCAGAAACATCCCATCATTGAGCAACTAATTGAAGCTCAGCTTGATTTTTTAGATCAAGAATTTAACCAAAGTGAAACGGTACAAACTGAGTTTGTGCAGTTTTACCAATGGTTTCGCAAACAAAGCTTACAAGATTTATGGACATCTGAAGCCATTCATCAACTGATTCAACATCAAATTTTAAATACACCTGCCAGTTCATTTTTAGTGGAACAAATTGCTGAGCATATTCGTTTTGCACTGGTACACCCTGTTAATGACAGCAATAAAATTGCCGATGTGATACCTGTGCTGACCATCGACAAAATTGCACAATATGTTGCAAGTAAAAGTGGACATCGTCAGCGTTTGATTAAAGCCGTGGTGAATAATCCTGCCTTTGCCGCCATGATTACCCAACTCATTCAACATTCCATTCAGGATTATATGGATAATTCGGTGATCGCCAAAAGCGTGCCTGGCGTATCGCGTTTTATGAAAATGGGTAAATCGGTTTTGGAAAGCGTTACCGATACCAATTTAGACCAGACCATTCAGCATTATTTGCAAAAAAATGTGCAGAAGCTGACTCAAATGAGCGAGTCGGTGCTTAATCAACATTTTGATGAGGAAAAACTGTATCACTTCCAAGCCAATTTATGGCACAAAGTTAAAGACTTGCCACTTTCCGTTTTAAAAAATTATATTGAAGTACAAGACCTATCCCAAACTGTCAATTTAGGACATGAAATTTGGGATCATTTACGCCAAAGTGACTATTTGAAACAGCAAGTGCATGATGGGGTTTATGCGTGGTATGTACGCAATCAGGCGCGCCCTTTTGACTTGTTATTGCACGACTTAAACATTGATGAAGCGCTAGTCCAACAACAATTACAACAACTGTTAAATCCAGTCATTCAAAAAATGATCGCTGAAGGCTATTTAAAGCAACGTGCGCGCCATTATTTAGAGAAATTTTATTATTCTGAAAAAACACAACAAATTTTAAATCTACAAACGAATGAATAGGGTCTGTTGACAATTTCAGATAAAAAATAACCTCCTAAAATTTAGGAGGTTATTTTTAAGCGAGGCTTAGAGCTTATTTAAAATAAGCACCTTCAGATTGACTGTGGTCAGTCTGATCCACCACACGCATCAATTCAGGTACGTGTTGTTTCAAGGTTGTTTCAACACCTTGCTTTAAAGTCACATCAATCGCTGAACATCCTTGGCAACCGCCACCAAATTTCAATACTGCAGTTAAGCCGTGTTCTTCATCTTCAACCACTTCAACCAAAGCACAGTTACCACCATGCCCTGCTAAACCTGGGTTAATTTCAGACTGTAAAACATAAGTAATGCGTTCTTCTAACGAAGCATCTGGACCTACGCGTGGCACTTTTGAGTTCGGTGCACGGAAAGTCAATTGACCACCAAAACGGTCTTTGTTGTAGTCAATTACGGCATCCAATAAATACGGAATAGATGGCGTATCAATAAATGCAGGAAAGTCTGGATATTCCTGTTTGTAGTCTGTAGGTACAACTTCATCGGGCGCACTATAAGCCATGCAACATTCAGCACGCGGTGTACCAGGATTTTCTACAAAAACACGCACACCAATACCTGGTGTATTTTGCTTTGCCAATAAATCCTTCAAATACTCTTGAGCAGTTGGCGTAATCAATAAGTTTGGAATTTCATCTACAACTGCTGTGCTGCTGTTCTCAGTCGACATAACAATAATTTCCTCAAGCTGAAGTGGCTATTTTAACTGAAGATGCGGGGGAATAAAAAAAAATCAACCAAAATTGTCGGATTTATTCCTAAAGTTCGACTCAAACTCAGTTTTGATGCATTATTACAGCAGAATTCAAGTAAAAGAATAGGCGTTTATGCTCGATTTACCTTTTAATCATACCGTGACCATTATCATTATTACGGTCATTGTGTCTATGTTGGCGTTTTCCAAACAAGAATTAATGAATCGTCTGATTTTTTGGCCGCCTGCTATGCAACGTGGTCAATATGACCGCTTCATTACCCATGGTTTTGTGCATGCCGATGGTGCGCATTTGCTGTTCAATATGATTACCCTGTTTTTCTTTGGCAGCATTATTGAAAGTTTTTATCGCCAATACGTCTATGATTTAGGCTTTGTTTTATTCTATTTGGGTGGTTTAATCGCCGCGATTATTCCAAGTTATTTAAAGCATAAAAATGACCATCGTTGGGCCAGCTTAGGCGCATCTGGTGCTGTATCTGCGGTGTTGTTTGCCTATATTTTGTTTGAGCCGTGGAAGTTGATTTTCGTGTTCTTTATTCCAGTGCCTGCCATTATTTTTGCAATACTGTATGTAGCGTATAGCATTTGGTCGGGTAAACGCGGCAATTCCAATATTAATCACAGTGCGCATTTATGGGGTGCGGCCTATGGTGTGATTGTGACTATTTTAATTGAACCACGCATCTTGCCTCACTTCCTGAATAAACTGGCGCAACTGCCGTTTTAACTTTTGAAACTATAACGACTCGGTACATCTACCACTGAGTCGTTGCTACTTTAAAGAATTTTCAAATCCGTCAATAGACTGCTTTCATAAATCCGCTTAACACCATCATTTATTGCCTCTCATCTTCAGCCTCTCTCATTGGGCAAAACGACTTTCAATCGTCATTTTATGAACTGCTGATAAGTATTTTTGATTGATGAAAGCATCTGAATGATCCAATACAGCATAAAGCACACAACAAATAACATGCAGTTACTCGACAAGCACTTATACTAAGAATATAAAGACTAAAACTATCAAGCAATCAGGAGTCAGCCATGAAAAAGTTTGCACTTCTAAGCGCCCTGTTACTCAGTCTAGGATTAAGCGCCTGTGCCGTACATACCCCTGAAGGCAGTGTGGTGATTGATCCTGACCGCACGATCTACCCGAAAGGCTATTATCCACACCAACATCCGCATGGTGATGGTGATTTTTGTCCTCCAGGTCAGGCGAAAAAAGGACGTTGTTAAGCTGTTGGTCTGAGTGAATAAAACATTGTTGATACAGCATCAGACTCATTTATGATTCGAACCTAGACATTTAAACACTAACCTTTAAATCTCAACAACATTTCATTCACATTAAAAACCTTTACACTTCGTGAAGGTTTTTTTATTCAAATTTCACTCAATTTTGGTAGTTTTTGCTACCCCATATCGCAACTTGGCATAGATAATGTATACATCTGTATATTAATTTCAATTTAGTTTGCGAGTTTTTGCATGTCCACTTCTTACGATGGCTTACAGTTTCCAATTCATCCAGAAAATCATAAACCCAGCACCTCAAGCACGGGCAAACAAATTATTGCCGAAGCCTTAGCCACAGTCGATCATCAAAGCTCAGTCGATGCTTTGGCAGAAAAAAACTGGCGTAAACACTATCCAAAATACTTTAAAGCCCTCGTGACCAATGGTATTCGTGAACAAGCTAACGCAATTCAAATTGCAGAAGATGGTTTAAGAAAAGCGCATCAAAGTTTTGAGTTTTATCGTCATGAGCAAAAATATGTGCTGAAAGATGTCATGCTCTTGCCTACTGAAACTTTACATACCTTTAAATTACAAGGCAGCAGCCAAGCAGCACCCGAATGGTATGTGCCGTATCGTGGGCAAAAGTTACAAGGTCAAGCTCTACTAGATCAAATTGCAATTTGGCTAGCAGCAGGCATTATTGAACCAAGTCATGCCGAAGCGTTAAATGCTGCAATGGCGCATCCTGAATGGTTTGATTTGTCTGACCGTAACATGGTGCTATTTGGTGCAGCTTCAGAAGCAGGGCCACTCACATGGTTAGCCAAATGGAAAGCCAATATTATTGCAGTCGATTTACCAAATAGCCGTGTGTGGAATAAAATTTTAAGCACTGTGCAACAAGGCAATGCCACCTTATATGCACCCAGTACAACACAACTCGCGGCAGATACCCCACTTGATATTTTAACAGAACAGTTGGGTGCAAATCTACTGACACAAACCCCAGAAATTGCACAATGGTTAGCTCAAAAACCTGAAACGCTAGATTTAGCAGCCATTGCCTATTTAGATGGTGAAAAACACGTGCGTGTTGCGATGGCGATGGATGCCATTATGCAATATGTCAGCGAACACAAAGCTGATAGCAGCCTTATGTTTATGTGTACCCCAACCGATGTTTATGCCGTTCCTGAAGAAGTGATTAGCGCATCGGCAGAGAAGTTTCAGCAGCGTTCACAAGGGCAAAAGCTACTCACCAAAAGTATTGAAACCATTTCACGCAGTCATTTCTTCCAAAAGAATCTGCATAATTTAATTGCTTCAGACAATGGTCAACATTATGGTATTGCCGACTGTTTGGTGGTTGAACAAGGGCCAAACTATGCTTTAGCAAAACGCATCCAGCAATGGCGTGCAATTTTAGCGCGTCATCAAGGACAGCATGTCAGCATCAATATTGCACCTTCGACCACCACACACTCTGTGACCAAAAATCCATTACTCAAAGCAGCATTTAGTGGCGCAAGTTTGTTTGATGTTGAAGCATTTAGCCCTGAAACCACCAATGCGATTATGGCGGCATTGTGGATTCATGACTTACGCAATCCAAACTCGGCAGCCAATCCTGAAGTGAAACTTGAGCATCCGCTCGAATTGATGATGGAAGGTGCGAACCATGGTGGATTGTGGCGCGTGGCGTATTTGGCACGAACGGCCCTACCTTTCGCTGCGCTCTATGGCTTTGCTGCAGATAAATTACCGCTGGACAAAGTCATCCAAAAATTTAAAAAGTAATGTAAACCGCTAATCTATCTATTCAAAAACTTGCCTGCAAATATTTCTCTAGACTGATCTGCAGGTATAAAAAAAGCGCTGTATCATCACAGCGCTTTTTTCAACCACTCAAAAAAGTTGAGAATGGATTAAAACACTTTTAAGAACAACCAGAACAAGCTACCCGATAAACAAATTGTCGCAGGTAAAGTGAAAATCCAAGCCGAAAGAATTGTACGCACCATTTGGAAATTCAGACCCGATTTATTTGCCACCATGGTACCTGCCACCGCACTGTTCAGTACGTGTGTAGTTGAAACTGGCATCCCCAAACCATCTGCAGCAGCAATAGTTGACATTGCCACAAGCTCGGCAGACATACCTTGACCATAAGTCATGTGCTGCTTACCGATACGTTCACCAACAGTCACCACAATACGTTTCCAGCCGACCATCGTACCCAAGCCTAGTGCTAAGGCAACGGCAACTTTGACCCAAGTTGGAATGTATTGTAAGAATGAATCTAAATGGCTGCGGTAGCTTTTAACCACTTTTTTCTGTTCTTCCGACATTTCAGGCAAGGCATTGGCTTTGTCTAAACGCTTGAATGAAGTCGTGCTTAAATACATATCATTACGCATTTCTGCTACTTCAGCTTCAGGCACATCTTTCAAGTTGCCATATTGACCCACACGCTCACCCAAATGGTCAGTTAAGCTTGCCAAAGCAGGCACGACTTCAGGGGTAATTTCTTTGGTCTGAATATAGCTAGTGATGACCTGACGTGCTTTTTCATCTGGCATATCGACATGTTGTGCATAAATCACATCAGCTGTTTGCGTTGAAAGCTGTTGGAACGATTGAATGTGGTTTTGGTCTAACTCTTTATTTAACGAGTACGCCAACGGCACAATCCCGATCAAAATCAACATGATTAAACCCATGCCCTTTTGACCATCGTTTGAACCATGCGCAAAACTTACCCCAGTACAAGTAAAAATTAGAATGGCACGAATCAGTGGTGGTGGTGGCTTATTGCCTTCAGGTGGCTGGAACAACTCCATTTGTTTCTTGAAGATTTTTTTCACCAAGAAGAACAAAATCGCAGCAAAGGCAAAACCAATCAGTGGCGAGAACAATAAAGCCTTGCCCACTTTCATGACTTGTTCCATATCTACACCACTTGCACCCGCACCTGAGTTAATCAAGTAGTTCATAATCCCCACACCTAAAATCGAACCGATTAAAGTGTGCGAACTTGAAGCAGGAATACCGAAGTACCACGTTCCCAAGTTCCAGACAATCGCGGCAATCAACATGGCAAAAACCATGGCAAAGCCTGCGCCTGAACCGACATTCATAATTAGTTCGACTGGAAGTAAGGCAATAATACCGTAGGCAACTGCACCACTGGCGACCATCACCCCAAGGAAGTTACAGAAACCCGCCCACATTACTGCCACAGGTGCAGACAAGGCATTAGTATAAATGACCGTTGCCACTGCGTTGGCTGTGTCGTGGAAACCATTCACAAATTCAAAGCCTAAGGCAATGAATAAAGCGGTCGCCAATAAAATCACCGAGTACATACTCAGCGCAGGCACGTGGGATAAGTCCGCAGACAATTGGAAACCAATATAAATAAGGGTAGAAACGATGATCGTTAAAAACACCGGCATAAAAAATTTCGGTGTAGGCACATGAACATTGGTCGATTTAGTGGTCGACTTGTGTGCTGAATCTACAGGAGTTGGATTAGAATTCATGCAAGCAGAAAAGAGGATTTAAAATCCCCTTATTGTTCAATTAAATTGTGACAATTATATGACAAAGAGCTGTTATATAAAGCAACTTTCATACTTTATTTTCACACTTTAAGCTGTATTTTTTGTGCATAAAATTAAAATTAACTTTTAAATTTAAACACTTAGAATAAATAAACCTACTTTTCTTATGCCATTCTCTCAAATTTAGATTGTTACACCTTTGTCATATTTGCCTAAAGTGTCAGACAAAATTCACCGTGAGCCAATTTTGCCTGAGCAATATGACAAAGCGATGACGCATTAAAGAAAATCAAAATTAGAATAAGCATCATCACGACTTATCTTTAAGATCAAAACCTACAATAAAATCCCCAGCAAAATCCTAAAAATACCGCTATATGCACTATTTTTACGACTTCCACTCGCTCTGGTCGCTTCAAGTGCACGAAAGCCGTGTGAACTCTGCTAAAATAGCGCTCATTTCGGATTCAGTCATAAAGGGTTTTTTATGTCCACGCTTACCACCCTGAAAGCGCTTCTTGCCCAAAGAATTTTAATTATCGATGGTGCCATGGGTACTATGATTCAACGCCATCAATTGGAAGAAGCCGATTATCGTGGTGAACGTTTTGCAGATTGGGCACATGACCTCAAAGGCAACAATGATTTATTGGTACTGACCCAACCGCACATTATTCAGGGTATTCACGAAGCCTACTTAGATGCGGGTGCAGACATTATTGAAACCAACAGCTTTAACGGCACACGCGTTTCTATGTCTGACTATCACATGGAAGATTTGGTTCCAGAAATTAACCGCGAAGCAGCCCGTTTAGCCAAAGCTGCCTGTGAAAAATATTCAACGCCAGACAAACCACGTTTTGTGGCAGGTGTACTTG
This sequence comes from Acinetobacter seohaensis, assembly GCF_056431365.1. NCBI lineage: Bacteria > Pseudomonadati > Pseudomonadota > Gammaproteobacteria > Moraxellales > Moraxellaceae > Acinetobacter > Acinetobacter seohaensis. The sequence goes on along the minus strand of NZ_JBWKMK010000016.1, from coordinate 4,042 downwards.
GGCCAACATCGCGTACCTGTTCAATTTCACCAAATGTAAACGACCCTGCATTTCGTAACATTACATTTGATGCGCTCAAAGAAAACTATATTGAAGCTGCGCATGCCTTAATTGAAGGTGGCGCAGATATCCTGCTCATTGAAACTGTATTTGACACCTTAAACTGTAAAGCTGCGATTTTTGCGGTCAAAGAAGTGTTTAAACAGCTCGGGCGTGAATTGCCGTTGATGATTTCAGGTACCATTACCGATGCTTCAGGACGTACCTTAACGGGTCAAACTGCAGAAGCTTTCTGGAATTCGGTACGTCATGGCGATTTACTTTCAATTGGTTTTAACTGTGCTTTGGGCGCAGATGCCATGCGTCCACACGTTAAAACCGTTTCTGACGTTGCCGATGTGTTTGTTTCTGCACACCCGAACGCAGGCTTACCCAACGCATTTGGTGGTTATGATGAAACCCCTGAACAAACTGCAGCCTTCTTAAAAGAATTTGCAGAAAGTGGTCTCATCAATATTACAGGTGGTTGCTGTGGTACAACGCCCGACCACATTCGTGCAATTTACAACGCAGTAAAAGACATTTCACCACGTAAAATTCCAGAAATTAAACCTGCCTGTCGTTTAAGTGGTTTAGAACCATTTAACATTTATGACGACTCTTTATTTGTGAACGTGGGTGAACGTACCAACGTCACAGGCTCTAAAAAATTCTTACGTTTAATTCGTGAAGAAAACTTCGCCGAAGCTTTGGATGTTGCACGTCAGCAAGTCGAAAGTGGCGCACAAATCATCGACATCAACATGGATGAAGGCATGCTCGATTCAGAAGGTGCGATGGTGCACTTCCTGAACTTGGTGGCTTCTGAGCCTGATATTTCTCGCGTACCCATCATGATTGACTCATCTAAATGGGAAATCATTGAAGCCGGCTTAAAATGCGTACAAGGTAAAGCTGTTGTTAACTCCATTTCCTTAAAAGAAGGATATGATGAGTTTGTCGAAAAAGCCCGCCTCTGCCGCCAATACGGTGCAGCCGTTATTGTGATGGCTTTTGACGAAGTGGGACAAGCCGACACAGCAGCACGTAAACGTGAAATTTGTAAACGCTCTTATGATGTGTTGGTCAATGATGTTGGCTTCCCTGCCGAAGACATTATTTTTGACCCGAACGTGTTTGCAGTTGCTACTGGTATTGAAGAACACAACAACTACGCTGTTGATTTCATTGAAGCCACAGGCTGGATTAAACAAAACTTGCCACACGCCATGATTTCGGGTGGTGTGTCGAACGTATCCTTCTCTTTCCGTGGTAACGAACCTGTACGTGAAGCCATTCACGCTGTATTCCTCTATCATGCAATTCAGCAAGGCATGACCATGGGGATTGTCAACGCAGGTCAGTTGGCCATTTACGATGACATTCCAAAAGAACTGAAAGATGCGGTTGAAGCCGTTATTTTGAACCAAAACCAAGGTGAAACTGGTCAGGACGCTACAGAAAAGCTGCTGGAAGTAGCCGAAAAATATCGTGGTCAGGCAGGCGCACAAAAAGCCGAAGAAAACTTAGAATGGCGTAATGAATCTGTCGAAAAACGTCTTGAATATGCCTTAGTCAAAGGGATCACCACCTTCATTAATGAAGATACCGAAGAAGCACGCCTAAAAGCCAAACGTCCTTTAGATGTAATTGAAGGCCCATTAATGGACGGCATGAACGTTGTGGGTGACTTGTTTGGTGCAGGTAAAATGTTCCTGCCTCAAGTTGTGAAATCTGCCCGTGTGATGAAACAAGCCGTTGCATGGCTCAACCCGTACATTGAAGCTGAAAAAACCGAAGGTCAGTCTAAAGGTAAAGTTTTGATGGCAACGGTAAAAGGTGACGTTCACGACATTGGTAAAAACATTGTGGGCGTGGTGTTAGGCTGTAATGGTTACGATATTGTCGATTTAGGCGTGATGGTACCTGCAGAAAAAATCCTGCAAACGGCTATTGACGAAAAAGTCGATATTATTGGCTTGTCTGGCCTGATTACCCCATCTTTAGATGAAATGGTTTTTGTTGCCAAAGAAATGCAGCGTAAAGGCTTTAATATTCCATTATTGATTGGTGGTGCAACTACATCTAAAGCGCATACGGCAGTTAAAATTGATCCGCAGTTCTCAAATGATGCAGTGATTTATGTTGCCGATGCTTCGCGTGCCGTTGGTGTTGCGACAACCTTACTCTCCCCTGAAATGAAACCTGCTTTTGTTGCAGAGCATCGTGCGGAATACGCTAAAATTCGTGAACGTATTGCCAATAAGCAACCAAAAGCTGCGAAATTGTCGTATGCAGAAGCCATCGACAATGGTTTAAAAATTGATTGGGACAACTACACGCCTGCAGTACCAAAATTAATTGGTACACAAGTGCTGACCAATTACCCGCTTGAAACCTTGTTGCCATACTTTGACTGGACACCATTCTTTATTTCTTGGAGTTTGGCGGGCAAATTCCCGAAAATTCTGGAAGATGAAGTGGTGGGCGAAGCTGCAACCGACTTATATAACCAAGCGCAAGCCATGCTCAAAGATATTATTGCAAATAATCGCTTTGATGCACGTGCAGTCTTTGGGATTTACCCTGCCAACCGTTCTGCGGCAGATTCAGTACAAGTATATGATGCAGCACGTAATCAAGTAACGCATACCTTCCATCATATTCGTCAACAGTCAGACAAAGTCACAGGTAAACCAAACTTGTCTTTGGCAGACTTTGTCGCAACTACAGAGCAAGGGCAAGATTACTTGGGCGGCTTTACCGTGTCGATTTTTGGTGCGGAAGAAATGGCCAATGAGTTTAAAGCCAAAGGCGATGACTATTCTGCCATTTTGGTGCAGTCTTTGGGTGACCGTTTTGCAGAAGCATTTGCAGAGCATTTGCATGAGCGTATTCGTAAAGAATTCTGGGGCTATCAGCCAAATGAGCAGCTAAGTAATGAAGAGCTAATTAAAGAGAAATATGTGGGGATTCGTCCTGCACCAGGCTACCCTGCTTGCCCTGAACACTCTGAAAAAGCGACACTGTTTAACTGGTTAGGTTCAACTGAAAAGATTGGCACACAGCTTACGAGCAGCTTTGCAATGTGGCCGCCTTCATCTGTGAGCGGCTTCTACTATGCCAACCCTGCTTCTGAGTACTTTAACGCGGGTAAAATCTCGTTAGATCAGCTTGAAGATTACGCACAGCGTAAAGGCTGGAGTTTAGATGAAGCGAAGCGTTGGTTAGCTCCAAACTTGGATGATTCGATTAATTAATTGCTTTATGCCGCATGTAGTTCATCGGCCCATGCGCTATACATAATGTCATTTCAAAAGCCAGTGAATTGTAAAATTCACTGGCTTTTTGTTTTATGGGCAGTTCGTTACTTAATCTAAATTTGTTGAGTAATTTGACTGTTAAAGGTGTTTTCTCACCTCTATGGGAAAGGTATTCAGCTAAACGAAACCCACAGAAAGAACAAAGCGACTACTATTAAATTAGTAGCCGCTTTTCCACCTATTTTATCTTATGATGAGTGGGAAGCTATTGCTGTACCACATCAACAACAATTAGTTGACGATACTAGGAATTAAATATACCTTTTCTACTATAATATTTAAAATATACATGCATTATCATACTCATTAACCCAGTCTCGTAGTAATTTAATATTTTCGATTTCTTGAGAATAGTCAATGTCTTCAAGTAAGTTATTATCTCTTTTTATTAATATTTCAAACCCTGAATACATTTCTACACGCGGCATATCTAGATACTCAATAAATTTTAGAAGAAAATTAAAACCATCTTCTTCATCTCTGAATTTCGATATCCTATCCAAGTTAGGGGAAATAGTTTGAGCAATTTTAGAAAAATAATTTATTTGAGAGTGGCTTTGTTGCACAAACCTAGCCTATAAGGTTTATTCAGTCCTATAATTTCAAAATGAATAAACCTACTCCTAAAACTTATCGTACAACCAACTGGTCTTCCTATAATCGCGCTCTCATTAATCGGG